>CAMJAO010000055.1 GCA_946403615.1 uncultured Prevotellaceae bacterium | reverse complement strand
CAATCTACAAAGGGAATCAACCAACTGATTGAAACGGGAAATGTGCTCAATGCGGTGCTTAAAGATGTGTTTACAGACGTTGACATCTACGATGATAACATCAAGTTGCTGCGCAACTCATTTACAAGCCCCATTGGTAGCGGAGCGGTTGCTTTCTATCGTTTCTACATCGTTGACACCGTGTTCGTGGGTCGAGACCGATGCATTCACCTGCAGTTTTATCCCAACAACCAACAGGACTTTGGGTTCAATGGCGAACTCTATGTGCTCAATGACAGCACTCTGCACGTGAAAAAATGTGACCTCAAGCTACCCGCGCGTACTGGCGTCAATTTCGTCGAGGACATGAAAATCAGTCAGGAATATACCCAACTCGACAATGGCGAGTGGGCGCTCTCGGCCGATGATATGTCTGTGGAGATGTCTCTCGCTGAATTCCTTACGAAAGCAATCGTCATACGATCCACAAGAATGAGCGATTACTCTTTCGAGGAATTACCGAAGAGTATGTTCAAAGGAAAGGCGAATACCCGCTATGATCCGAATGCTAAGTTGCGCGACAACCAATTCTGGGAACAACATCGCTCCGTGGAACTTACAAACAGCGAGTCGTCAATGTCCGACTTCATACATCGCGTCGAAAATATCAAGGGATTCAAATACCTGCTTTTCGCTGCGAAGGCGCTCATCGAGAATTTCGTGGAGACGGGTTCTGAAGCGACCAAAAGCAAATTCGACATCGGACCTGTCAATACAGTCATCTCTAACAACTTCGTCGACGGTATACGTTTTCGTGCTTCTGGACAGACCACTGCGGCGCTCAATCCGCATCTCTTCTGGAAAGGCTATTATGCGTATGGCACCAAGAGCCACAGACATTACTACAGTTCGCTCCTCACATATTCGTTCAACAAGAAAGAATATCAGCCGGGCGAGTTCCCCATCCGCACCATTTCCTTCGAGACGGCGCGCGATGTGATGTCGCCTTCTGACAAATTCCTCGGTACGGACAAGGATAACGTCTTTACGGCGTTCAGATGGAGTAAAGTCAATCAGATGTATTTCTACAACCGTCAGCAATTGAAGTTTGACTGGGAGACGGAGTGGGGATTCCGTACCACGTTCAACATCAAAGCAGAGAGCAATGAACCTACAGGCGAACTGGATTTCATACGCCTCTCCGACGGACAACCTGTCAATACGATTCGCACATCTGAGATGACACTCGCTTTAGACTATTGTCCCGGGCGCAGTTACATCAATACCAAGCAGCACCGTATTGCCGTTAACCTCGACAATCCCGAGTTCACGCTCAGCCATACCATGGGCTTCGACGGATTCCTCGGCGGGCAATACCGTTACAACTACACCGAATTGGGTGTATATACACGTCTCTGGCTCAAGACCTGGGGTAAGATGGAGTGCCATTTCAAGGCGGGTGCGCAATGGAACAAAGTGCCCTTCCCGCTGCTCAATATGCCGCCCACCAACCTCTCTTACGTCATCAGCAAGAGTTCGTTCTCATTGATGAACAACATGGAGTTCCTCAACGACAGGTTCTTCTCGGCCAATATCACATGGGACCTCAAAGGCAAAATTTTCAACCGCATACCGCTCATCAGAAAACTCAAGTGGCGTGAAGTGGTCGGCATCAAAGGTATCATAGGTATGCTCACCGACAAGAACAATCCCACATTGGCTCGAAATGCGAATGACGACATGCTCTTTGCATTCCCTGAAGGCACCCATTTCTTCAATCATGCAGAACCCTATTGGGAATTGGTCGTAGGCGTAAGGAATATCTTCCGATTCTTCCAGATTGATTATGTGCGCCGTCTCAGTTATACCGGATTGCCTGGCATTAAAAAGCACGGCATCCGCTTCGGTTTCGAATTTAGTTTCTGACCATCCCTCCCATATTATCCATTATTCCCATAACACCCACCAAAGAATATGAGAAAGATCAAAAATCCCTGGCTCAAAAAAGAAGGTTATGACTGTTTCGGATGCGCACCTGAAAACCCCATAGGACTCCATATGGAGTTTTTCGAGGAAGACGATGCCGTGCTCAGTTTCTGGCGGCCCCAAGAACATTACCAAGGGTGGGTGGGCACGCTCCACGGTGGCATCATCAGCACCCTCATCGACGAGACGGCTGGGTGGGTCGTGACACGAAAATTGCAGACGGCCGGAGTAACGGCTCAGTTGCATGTCAACTTCTGCAAACCAGTATCGGCTTCTGACCCGCAACTTTCCATTCGTGCATGGATTACTGATAGAAAGCGCAATTTCATCACCATCAAGGTTGTCGTTAAAAATGCCGAGGAAGAGACGTGCGCCGAGGGTGAGGCTATCTATTTCGCCATGAACGATGAAAAGGCGCGTGAGATGGGATTCACCGAATGTGAACTGGAAAATGAAGAGATGTTCTCGTTCTGATCCTAAAATAAAGAGATTTTCCACTTAACACTAGTTTGTACACCTATTGACATTGATTTATGAATTTTCTGTTGGCTGACAATCAAGACATCACCCGGGCCGGGCTGGCATACGTCCTGGAGGGTATGAACGTCTCCTTTCAACCCGTCACCGACAAGGCTGGGCTCATCGAGCAATTGAAAAATAATGTGCAGGCAGCAGTGTTCATCGACTATACGCTCTTTGATATCAATGATGCTGACGAACTGCTGATTCTCTCGCTCAGATTCCCCGAAGTGAGGTGGATTCTCTTCTCCGACGAATTGAGTTCAGAATTCATACGTCGGGTGGTTGTCTCTTCCAATATGGTGAGTGTTGTGATGAAAGACTCGCCCATGAACGAGATACGCGACTGTATCAAAGCCGTCATCGCACAGCAACGATATATCTGCCAACAGGCGGCCGAGCAGTTGATAGCACCTTCGGCAATACCGACGGAACGGCTCAATCTGACGAAAACCGAAACCGAGATATTGAAAGATATCGCGTTAGGACTGACGACAAAGGAAATCGCAGAACGCCGATTCTCCAGTTTCCATACCGTCAACACCCACCGAAAGAATATCTTCCGCAAACTCAATGTCAACAATGCCCACGAGGCCACGAAATACGCCCTAAGGGCCGGTCTCGTAGATGCCGCCGAATATTATATATAGTTTCCCGTTCTTCCCATAACTCTCTCCATTACCTTTGCCCCTTAAACTAATTATCAACCTAATAACAATTATGAAAAAAAACATTATCCTTTCTGCCATCTTCCTGTTGGCACTTGTCTTCTCATCGTGTGGAGAAAAAGCCGAAACGAACACTGGCTTCCGCATCAAACGTGGAACGAACCTCAGCCATTGGCTCTCTCAGTCTGAACAAAGAGGCGAAGCACGTCGCCTGCATATCCAAGAGGACGACTTCGAACGTCTTGAGAAACTCGGATTCGACTTCGTGCGCATCCCTATCGACGAAGTCCAGTTCTGGGATGATAACGGAAAACAACTGCCAGAGGCATGGGGACTCTTGAAAAATGCGCTTGACCTGGCTCGCAAACACAATCTCAGAGCCATCGTCGATCTCCACATCATCCGTTCGCATTATTTCAATGCTGTGAATGAAGCCGACAAAGCGGCCAATACGCTCTTCACGTCTGAGAAATCGCAGCAAGACCTCATCAACCTGTGGTATCAACTCTCCGACTCGCTGAAAAACTACAGCACAGACTGGGTGGCATACGAGTTCATGAACGAGCCCGTGGCCGAAGATCACGAGCAGTGGAACCAACTCGTGGCTAAGGTGCATAAGGCTCTCCGTGAGCGTGAACCCGACCGCACACTCGTCATTGGCTCCAATATGTGGCAGAGTTACGGCACCATGAAATACCTCAAAGTGCCCGAGGGCGATAAAAACATCATCCTCTCCTTCCACTATTACAACCCGATGATTCTCACTCACTACGGTGCATGGTGGACTCCCATTGGCAAATACAAGGGTAAGGTCAACTATCCCGGCATTCTCGTTTCAAAAGAAGACTTCGAGGCTGCACCCGATTCCATCAAGAAAGACTTGGAGCCCTATACCAAGGAAGAATGGAACATCGACCGTATCCGTGCCGACTTCAAAGACGCCATCGACGCAGCGAAGAAATACGACCTGCAACTCTTCTGCGGCGAATGGGGCGTTTATGAGCCTGTTGACCGCGAATTGGCATACAATTGGACGAGAGACATGCTTACCGTATTTGATGAAAACGACATCGCTTGGACTACATGGTGCTACGATGCCGACTTCGGTTTCTGGGACCAGCAGCGCCACGCCTACAAAGACTATCCCCTCGTCGAACTCCTCATGTCCGGCAAGAAACTGGAGAAATAATAAACACATCGTTTAACCCAATGTGATTTGGGCTAAATATATACCATCATTTAAGCCAGATGAACTTGATTGTTCGTCTGGCTTATTTCGTTTTCAAATAAAAAAAGCCGAAATTGTTTCACAACAACTTCGGCATAGAATTTCTAACTAACTTATTATCAACTATTCATTACTCATTCATGTTTCGGGTGCAAAATTACATACAAAATCAATATCTACCTAATATTTAAGCAATTTTTGATAGAAAAAAAACGTAAACGTTTGCGGATTTGGCCTTATTTTACTAATTTTGTGCCAAATTATATCGCTATTCATGAAAAAACGACGCACTTCACTAAAAGACTTGGCGGCAGAGTTAGGTGTATCTATTGCCACCGTTTCAAGAGCCTTGCGCAATAGCCACGAGGTGGGTGAGGAGTTGCGCGAAAAGGTGAAAGTTTTGGCCAAAGAGCGGAATTACAGACCCAATCCTTTCGCGCAGAGTTTACGTAAAGAGGCTCCGAAGGTCATCGGAGTGGTTTTACCCAATCTTATAACTCATTATTATGCGGGTGTGCTTGTCGGTATTGAGGATTACGCCCGGACCAAAGGCTATTCCGTATTTTCTGCCAATAGCCATGAAGATCATAATCGCGAGGAGCAAGCCATTGACACTTTTATCTCGCTCCATGTCGAGGGCATCATAGCGTGTCTGGCCCAAGACACGACCGATTATACGCATTTCCGCGAAATACATGACATGGGCATCCCCTTGGTCTTTTTCGCCCGCACCTGCCTGACAGACATGTTCTCGCAAGTCGTGGCCAACGGCGATGAGGCTGCCCAAACCGCCACTCAGCATCTTATCGAGACCGGAAGTCGGCGCATCGCTTTCATTGGAGGTCCCAACCACCTCGATATGGTCAAGCGGCGCAAACACGGTTATCTTGAGGCTTTGCGCGATAACCGTATTCCCATCGAACGCGAATTGGTCGTCTGCGGTAAAATCGATTTTGACGAAGCGCGAGAAGCAACATTGAAATTGTTGAAATCAGACAATCCGCCTGATGCCATTCTTGCCTTCAACGATATCATTACTTTTGCAGTCTTTGATGCCATCAAATCTTTGGGAGTGCGCATACCGCAGGATGTAGCCATCATCGGATTCACCGACGGAGATGCCGCTGAGTTTGTCTCGCCTAAAGTCACAGCCATCGTGGATCAGGCTCATGAACAGGGCGCTAAAGCCTGCGAACTGCTCCTTCGAGCTATCAATGGCGATACCCGTATCTATCGCGAAGTAGTACCCATGACTCTCAAAATACGTGAAAGCAGCGATAAAAGACTGAAAGGGTAAGGATATAGGTCGTTTTGTGTAGAGGGTTAAGTGAGGAGAATCCTTGCAAATTATTGTATAATTTCCGATTATTGAAATAACAAAAACAAAATCATCAACGCTTATGAAAAAAGTATTTTTACTTCTTATCTCTATGATGGGAGCGATGACCATGTTTGCCACCAACACTGTGACGGTGGTATATAATGGTTCAGAAGCTGCAGTTACAATCGATGAAGACGTAGCTGGTTACATCACCGTCAGTTCAGGTACATCATCTCATGTCGTTCTCACTTCGGCCGCAGAGGACGTGGAGATTATTTACGCTCTGAGTGGTTCGTCCGACGACGGGGAGTTTTGTCTGAATGGCAATTACAAGTGTGAAATTGACCTGAACGGACTGACGTTGACCAACCCTGCCGGACCTGCGTTGAACATTCAGAACGGAAAACGCATTGATGTCAGTGCCAAGAAAAACACGGTCAATACCCTCACCGATGGAAAGAATGCCGACTACAAAGGCTGTATCCACTGCACGGGACATCTGGAGTTCAAGGGTAAGGGCGAATTGAATGTTGTCAGCAACTCGCGTCATGCCATCTTTAGTGATGAGTATGTGGAAATCAAAAATCTGACGCTCAACATCACTGGTGCTGTCAAGGACGGTATCCATTGCAAAGAGTATTTCCTTATGGAGAGCGGCACGGTCACCATCAGCAACACGGGCGACGACGGCATTCAATGCGAATTAGCCGGTGAAACATCTACTGGTGAACTTGTTGACCACGAAGACGAAGATTCCGGCAACGTCTATCAGTTGGACGGTACGTTGACCATCGAGAACTATAAAGGCCAGCCAGTCAAAGCTGACGGCTCAATCTTCTACCGTGGTGGAACTCAAAACTTTGATACCTCAGGTGTTTCAGCCATTACGACACATCAACCCCAAAGCGATGGTGCTGTCTATAATATCAAAGGTCAACGCATTTCTGAACCGACCCATGGCATCTACATCCAAAACGGCAAGAAATTCGTTAATAAGTAAAGATAATCAGATATTCTCTAAGTGAATAAATGATAAACAAAAAAAGGAGCATTCGCTCCTTTTTTTATCTTAAATTTTTGGTGTCCGCTAAAAGACAGCAAATCACCTCAAGGGCGTTAGCAGCTCCCCTCCCATGAAGGGGAGGGGCTGGGGGAGGGCCAGTAACTCGTTGATTTTAAAAATTTTATCTTCAAACTATAAAATAACATACCCCGCCCCAACCCCGCCCCTTAAGGGGTGGGGACCTGGCTGACGCCCTTGTCATACAGACTAAGCCACATTGACGGATATTACCTCAAACTACAAGTGTTTATAGGACATCGGAGAGTTTTCAAATAAGTTTAGCGGACACCAATAATCTTAAATCGGTCAGCGTTATGGCTGATTTGATCATGCTTATTATCTATTTCCTGACTTCTTCCACATCGTTGTCGCCCGGGCGGAACAGCAGTCCGGTGCATTCGGTGGCGTCGGCACGGTATGCTTTCCATTCCAGTTTGTCCCATTCTATTTTGTCCGTGCTTTGCGCCACAGGCACATGCGGTATCAGTGAACCGTCGCGCACAAGGATGATACAAGGTATCTTGCCAGCTTCGATAGTATGATACCCTGAGGAATAGACCTTACCTGTCTGGTAATCTATCCATTTCATGGGCGTGCCTTCATCTGAGGAGGGCAGATACACGGTGCGCTCGTTGCCTGACTCCATGAGCGGTGCCACGAGAATTTGTGCGCCATACATATACTGGTCTTCACAATACCATGCACCCTGGTCGTGGGGGAACTCCACAAACATCGCCCTGACCATCGGCAGACCGCGGTTGCTGCAGTCCTTTGCCTGTGCATAGACATAGGGCATCAACTGATATTTCATCTCAGCACAATCGCGGAAAGCGTCTGTGAATGACTCGCTGATTAACCATGGTTCGGTAGGAGGTGCACCATGCGCACGTGTATGCGAAGAAAGGAAACCGAACGGCAACCACCGGCGGTAAATGTCCTCGGGCGATGCGGTGACAAAACCTCCCAAATCATGGCTCCAGAATGAGAATCCGCTCAAACCGAAACTCAGTCCGCCGCGCAGGTCGCCCATCATGCCCGTGTTGTTCGTGGCGGCATCACCGCCCCAATGTAGCGGATAACGTTGAGAACCTGCCCATGCCGAGCGAGCCCAAATGACGCCCTCGCCATTGTTTGTGCGGTCGATAATCTCCCACAACGCCTTGTTATAGCGCAGCGGATACAGGTTATGCTCATAGAATCCCGTCTTGCCCGAAGCATACACACCGTTGAAAGGTGCAGCCTCGCCGAAGTCACACTTAATGACACCCACACCCTGACGCAACAGTCCGGCTATCTTGTCTTGATACCAACTCACAGTCGTCGGGTTGGAGAGGTCGAGCACGGCGTCTTCATAAGGCATGCCTCCCATTGCATTCTTCACATGCATGCCGCCGTCGACTATCTCGCGGAAATAGCGGTTCTTCGGGGTGAAGTAGGGCAGTTGCCACAGGCACACATGGAATCCGTCCTTCTTCATCTGTGAAAGCATGCCACGCGGGTTGGCGAAACGGTTCTTGGCAAACTCATAGTCGCACTGCCAATCCACGCCGAACCAACCCGTGTCGAAGTGGATGACATCGCAAGGTATCTTGTGAGAGCGCAACTGCCGGGCCACCTCCAGACCCTCTTCTTGCGAGAAATAGGTGATGCGGCTCATCCATGTGCCGAAGGTCCAAAGTGGCAGCATCGGACTCTTACCCGTCACGTCGGTATATTCGTCGAGTATGTCTTTCGGCTCACCGAAGAAGATGAAGAAGTCCATCGTCTCGTCGCCCATGAACAAACGGTCAGCACCGATATACGATGCGCCGAAGTCTGCGGTCACTGGCGCACTGGTATGCATGAAAATGCCGTAACCGCGATTGCTGAAGAAGAAGGGCACGGGCTTGTACATACCGTCGGTCTCAGGACCTTGCGGGTCAGTTACAAAAAGATGCACTTTCTGTCCCACCTTATTTAAAGATGTGAATGACTCGCCGCATCCGTATATGCGTTCGCCCGGTGAGAGAAGAAATACCGGGTTGATGCTGCGCGAGTTGTCGCTGCCGCGCTTGATGAAACTGAAGGGGGTGAGTTTCACCTGGGTGGAATCGTTGTCAACCAGCGCGCGTGTTTGTGTCAGAATTTTCCCCTTGTTATCGCGCAGGATAATGCGCCACGGGTATTTCTGTATTTCCACCGTGCCGAAATCGCTCTGATAAATGACCGATACCCCGTTGTCCGTTGTTCGCCATGAGTGGTCTTCTTTAGGCGCGCCGTTGAACATCGGGTCGGTGGCGTCCTCATTCTTAGGCTCGATGGGCGTGGTCAGCATCGTGATGCGGACGGTGCGTGGCGACACCTGACGGATCTGAATCTTCAGGTTCGGGTCATTATCGTAGGCGGCATCAGGAAAGTCCAACATCTGCAACCGCTGTGGCCAGTAACCATTAAGGTTGAACGCTTGGCGTGGTGCCAGCCGATAGCGTTTCCAGTTGACCAGTCCTTCACCCTTGGCCGTGTCAAACGACACCAGACTGTCGGCAAAGAAATAGGTGTTCGACAAGTCACAGAAATCCGCCGACATGTCTTTCGGCTGAGCCTGCAAATACTGTATGCCCCCATTTGTTTGTATCTGTGCCGTAGCGGTGAGCGAGATGAGGAGCATCGCTCCGATAATGATTTTTTTCATATTCTTTGAATCAATGTTCAACGGTCAATGTTAAATGGTCAATCCTCTTAAATGGACCTGCCTTGTTCCCCACAGGAGAGTCAGAGGGAGACTTTTATCGTTATTATTCCATCTTTCAAATCTGCCGCTCTCGCTCTCAGAGTAATATCCTTGGTCTTCGTCCGGTCATGCTGCAATACGACAAGGCATTTACCGAAGAAGGCTTTGCGGCGGTTGTCCTTGAAACGTTCCATCGAGGTCTGGCAACCATTGTCCACTCCGGCAATCTTCGCGGCGCCTGTCACATCAAAGACAATCTGGTTCTCCGCCAACGGACAGCGGTTACCGTCTTTGTCTACGACCTCGACAGTGACGAATGCCAGACTTCTGCCATCAGCCAAGAGCGAGGTGCGGTCTGTTGTCAGACGGATATGGTCGGGCGCTCCAGCGGTTCGTATCATCTGCTCGCCGACTTGCTTCCCGTCTTTCCGTGCCACGACCTTCACTTCGCCCGGCTCATATACCACGCGCCATGCCACGTGATATTCCGTAGTCAGCGACGAGGGATTAGTGGTGGGCGTTTTCTTGCGGATGCCTTGGCTGCGTCCGTTGATGAACAGTTCCACCTCATCGGCATGGTTGTAATAACACCACATGTCGATGGTGTCGCCGGGGATATGGTTCCAATGTGGGAACAGATGCAGCACATCCTTGTCGGTCCATTCGCTCTGATACATATAATAGACGTCCTTGGGGAATCCGGCCAGGTC
>CAMJAO010000054.1 GCA_946403615.1 uncultured Prevotellaceae bacterium | reverse complement strand
AAGATATTAAAAAAAATCAGATAACCGCTCTTTTTATACGTATTTTTTTCTTAAATAATCTCAAAAACGAATTTTATTCGCTCATCATCTTATTAAATTCGTCGAGAGTGACACTCTTGACATCTAATTTAACGGTGTTCTTGAGAGCCTCGGTCAATTTGCGGTCGATAGCACGGTCAACGAGTCCGTCAACATTCTCGCGCTTCTTGAGCATTTCATCGGCATAGTTCTGCAAGTACTCGTCGGGCACATTGTTCATGCCATACTGTGCGAACTGTGCGCGGGCTGCTTCTACGGCCACGTTCTTCACGTCGTTGTCATCAATCTTGATGCCGGCTGCGCTGACGAGCTGCTCTTTGATGAGATGCCATTTCAGCTCGCGGATGCTTCCCTCGAAATTCTTCTCGACATACTCCTCGCCCTTGTCCTTGTTGTTATTGATCATGACGCGCTTAAGCAGAGCCTCGGGGAAGGTCAGCTCACCCACTTTGTCCTCAGTGTATTTGCGCACATCCTGCAAGAACTTATACTCAGAGTCTGCAGCCAACTGGCCTTTCAGTCCCTCAGCGATACGTGCGCGGAACTCTTCCTCGGATTTCACTGCACCGTCGCCAAAAACGCCGTCGAAGAGAGCCTGATTGACCTCAGCCTTGGCGAAACGTGAGATTTCTGTCACCTGATAACTGAAGTCGGCGGTAAGGTCTGCCACATCCTCTTTCTTGAGTTTGAGCATGGCTGCTATCTCAGCGTCATTGTCGGGATAAGCCTTTTTGGGGTTGAAAGTGATGATGTCGCCGGGTTTCGCTCCGTCGAAGAGGAATTTCTGCGCATCTTCCTTGATATATTGCGGCATGATGGTAGCGCTGTCAACAGTGATGCCACCCTCTTTGGTGTTGCCCTCCGCATCGAGTTCGCGGAGGTCGCCCTTGAGTATGTCGCGCTTGTCGGGGTCGTACTCGTCGGCGCTCTCATAATGACCGTTGCGGGCAGCAAACATCTCTACCTGCTGGTCGATGAGTTTGTCATCAACGGCGATTTCATAGTAGGGCACCTTGTCTTTGGCTGTCAGTTCGATACTGAACTCAGGAGCCACAGCGATATCGAATACGAATTCGAAAGGTCCTGCGCCTTCGAGGTCTTGTTGCACCTGCTTCTCAGACGGCATGGGCTCGCCAAGCATCTGGATATTGTTTTCACGGATATACTTATACAGTGAGTCGCCGAGAACTTTGTTGATCTCATCAAGTTTCACAGACGGTTCAAACTGCCGTTTAATCATCTGCATGGGCACATGTCCGGGGCGGAATCCGGGGACATTAGCCTTACGGGCATATTCTTTCAGTTTTTTCTTGACATTCTCTGCGTAATCAGCCTCTTCCACGGTGATGGTCATCAAACCATTCACTTTGTCGGGATTTTCGAACGAAATTTTCATCTTTATAGTTTATTCTGTTTATAATTTTCAATTTGGGGTGCAAAATTACAAATAAATGCCCTAATCACCTAATTATATGGGCAAAAATTTGTTTTTTTAACCTATTTGGGGGAGCGGAGGAGTAAAGGAACAGAGGAGTGAAGACAACAGTTCACTCTGACGTTTATCCAAAGTAATTACATAGGTGAAGGATGAAAAAACAGGCTTTACTACTCTTCGCTATACTCCTCTTCTCTTGCTCTGCGCTCTTCATCCAATGTCTGGAAATCTTTTTTGCGGAGCACGAAACTGGTACTGAGATATTTCTCGCGCACAATCTTGTTGGCGGCCAACTCTTCGGGCTTTCCCTGGAAAAGAATACGTCCCTCGAAGAGGAGGTAGGCGCGATCGGTGATGGTGAGCGTCTCCTGCACATTATGGTCGGTGATAAGGATGCCGATATTACGGTATTTCAATTGCCACACGATGTGCTGAATATCCTCGACGGCGATGGGGTCCACACCCGCAAATGGTTCGTCGAGCATGATGAATTTGGGGTCGATGGCCAGACAACGGGCTATCTCCGTTCGTCGGCGTTCACCTCCGGAAAGTTGGTCACCCTTGTTCTTGCGCACTTTGTTGAGTCTGAACTCCGCCAGCAGGCTCTCCAATTTCTCACGCTGTTCCTTGCGCGAGAGTCGGGTCATCTCGAGCACAGAGAGGATATTGTCTTCTACACTCATCTTGCGGAACACGCTGGCCTCCTGCGGCAGGTATCCGATGCCTGCACGCGCACGTTTATAGACAGGATAATCGGTGATGTCGTGGTCGTCAATAAAGATGCGGCCGGCATTGGGCACAATCAATCCGGTGGTCATGTAAAAGGATGTGGTCTTTCCGGCGCCATTGGGTCCGAGCAGACCGACTATCTCGCCCTGATGCACATTGATGGACACATCATTCACCACCGTGCGCTTACCGTAACGCTTAACCAGCCCCTCGGTGCGGAGCACCATACCTGTTTCGCTCATATTCAGTCTTTCTTTATGATGGTGCAAAATTAACTCAAAGCGAGAGAAAAACCAAATTTATTCAAATAATTCAGATGTTTTGATTACTTTTGCACCATGATTAAGAAACTGCACACCTTAGGTGAGTATCTGATGCTGATGGGACGGGTGTTCAGCCGCCCCGAACGCTTGAGGATGTTCCTGAAGAAATACATCAAGGAGATGTCTGCACTCGGCGTCGACTCCATCGGCATTGTGCTGCTTATCTCCTTCTTCATCGGTGCCGTGATTTGCATCCAGATGAAACTCAACATCCAAAGCCCTTGGATGCCACGTTTCGTGACGGGTTACACCACGCGCGAAATCATGCTGCTGGAGTTCTCCTCGTCCATCATGTGTCTGATTCTGGCGGGTAAGGTAGGCAGTAACATCGCTTCGGAACTGGGAACGATGCGTGTGACACAACAAATCGACGCGCTCGACATCATGGGTGTCAACTCTGCCAGTTACCTGATATTGCCCAAAATACTGGGCATGATTACCATCATGCCGTTCCTGGTGATTTTCAGCGCCGCCACCGGCATCATCGGTGCCTATGCCACTGCTTATATCGGCCAGGTGCTCAGCCCGGAAGACCTGACCATCGGCTTGCAGCACGATTTCAATTCGTGGTTTGTGTGGATGAGTATCATCAAGAGCATTGTTTTTGCCTTTATCATCGCCAGTGTGGCGTCTTACTTCGGATACACCGTGAAGGGCGGCTCCGTGGAAGTGGGCAAGGCTAGCACCAACGCCGTGGTGTCGAGCAGCGTGCTTATCCTCTTCAGCGACGTGTTCCTCACACAGTTGTTGAGTTAAAGCACCCCTTCCCTCCCCGTGTGGAGGGCTTAATTACACAAGAATCAATACTACCCCTTTAGTATCACGCTCCCTATCGGGGGAGACAGAGGGGGCTAATACGAATATGATAGAAGTCAATCATTTATACAAGACGTTTGAAGACAAGGAAGTGCTTCACGACATCAGCGCATGCTTTGAGAACGGCCAGACGAATCTGATTATCGGTCAGAGCGGTTCGGGAAAAACAGTGTTGATGAAGAATCTGGTGGGGTTGCTTGACCCGACCAGCGGCAAAGTGCTTTACGACGGTCGAGACTTCACGGCAATGTCGAAAAACGAGAAGGTGAGATTGCGCCGTGAGATGGGAATGATATTTCAGGGAGCGGCTCTGTTTGACTCACTGTCGGTACTGGAGAATGTGATGTTCCCCCTCGATATGTTCTCATCAATGAATTACCGTGAGCGTGTGCGCCGCGCACAGGAGTGTCTGGACCGTGTCGGTCTGATTGACGCGCAGGAGAAATTCCCGGGCGAATTGTCTGGCGGTATGCAAAAACGTGTGGCCATCGCACGCGCCATCGTACTCAATCCCCAATACCTGTTTTGCGACGAGCCCAACTCTGGTCTGGACCCGAAGACCTCGCTGGTCATCGACGAGTTGCTGAGCGGCATCACCAAGGAATACAACACGACAACCATCATCAATACCCACGACATGAATTCTGTGATGGGTATCGGTGAACACATCATCTTTATCTATCAGGGGAAAAAAGAATGGGAAGGCAACAAAGACATGGTCATTTCATCGAACAATGAGCGGCTGAACGACCTGGTGTTTGCCTCTGATCTATTTAAGAAAGTAAAGCAAGTCGAGGAGACCGGGCACGAGGGGTAAGTTATTAAGGTGTTGAGGTCTTGAAGTGATAGGGTCTTTTCCTTATCGCATCATCCATATCCCGTTTCTACGAACCATGGGCACGAGAATCTGCTCATTGAGGTTGTCATGGAAGGTGATGACCAGATAAACCTGTGCTGTCTGTGTGTCGTTGTCCACCTCTGCCTTCATCACACGCAGGCGCTCTATCCCTCCATGCTCTTTTTTTATCTGCGCCACGTACATCCGGGCGTTGTCAGCCAATTGCTGGCGATAACCCTCGGGCATCTCATCGTAGCCGTCCATACCAGCCACGAAATCATCATACTGCCCTTGCAGCAGATAATCGTAATAGGCACGAGCAGTGTTTGCCGCCAGCTCATCGGTTTTCAATTCCGACGAACAGGCGACAAACGCCATGGCAACGAGTGCCAGTGCCATGATTTTGCGAATGACTCGCATCGGGTTTATCTGCTTAACCACAATTACTTTTTATTTCTGACGGATGAACACATTGATGGGACATCCCGTCATGTTCCAATTCTCACGTATCTTATTCTCAAGGAAGCGCTTGTAAGGCTCCTTCACATACTGTGGCAGATTGGCGTAAAACACGAACGACGGTATCTGCGTGTTGGGCAACTGCATACAATACTTGATTTTGATGTACTTACCCTTGATTGATGGTGGCGGATAAGCCTCGATGAGAGGCAGCATCACCTCGTTGAGTTTCGATGTTCCCACCTTTGCCTTCCGGTTCAGGTACACTTGTTTAGCCGTTTCCAGCACACGGAAGATGCGCTGTTTGGTCACTGCCGAAGCGAAGATGATGGGGAAGTCGGTGAAGGGCGCCATGCGATTGCGGATGGCGTTTTCGAAGGTGTCAATGGCTTTTTGGCTTTTATCCTCAACCAGATCCCATTTGTTGACCACCACCACCAGTGATTTGTTGTTTTTCTGTATCAGCTGGAAAATGTTCATGTCCTGCGACTCGATGCCGCGTGTGGCGTCTATCATCAGGATGCAAACGTCGGAATTTTCGATGGAACGGATGCTTCGCATCACGGAATAGAACTCCAGGTCCTCAGTCACTTTGTTTTTGCGCCTAATGCCGGCAGTATCGACCAGATAGAAATCGAAACCGAACTTGGTATATCGGGTATAGATACTGTCGCGCGTGGTGCCTGCTATCTCGGTCACGATGTTGCGGTCCTCGCCGATAAACGCATTGATGATACTGCTCTTTCCGGCATTGGGCCTGCCCACGACAGCGAAGCGGGGTATCCCCTCCTCCACCGGGTCATCGCCATCGCCTTTAAGATTTTCCAAAATCAAGTCGAGCAGGTCGCCCGTTCCGCTGCCTGTGGCCGAACTGATGCAATGGGGATCGCCCAGACCCAGTTTATAAAACTCGGCTGCATCACTGTACTGGTCGAAATTGTCAGCCTTGTTTGCCACGAGGATGACGGGCAGTTTGGTGCGACGCAGAATCATCGCCACATCCTCATCCCAGTCGGTGAGACCAGTCATCACATCAACGAGGAAGAGCACGAGGTCGGCTTCCTCGGTGGCAACGATTACCTGTTTGCGGATTTCCTCTTCGAATATATCATCGGACTTGACCACCCATCCGCCAGTGTCAACTACCGAGAACTCACGTCCGTTCCACTCGCATTTGCCATACTGGCGGTCGCGGGTGGTACCTGCCTCGCTACTGACTATCGCCTTACGCGAATTGGTCAAGCGGTTGAAAAGGGTGGATTTTCCCACATTGGGGCGTCCCACTATTGCTACTAAATTTCCCATGTTTCTATTTGTTTATTTAAGGTCGCTAAGGACTCTAAGGACATGATGTCCTGACCTTTACCACCTTATTGCCTCATAACCTAAAAACTTAACCTCATTCCGGATTATACCCGAAATTATTCAGTTCACGCTCGGAACTGCGCCAATCCTTATCCACCTTGACGTAGGTCTCGAGGAATATCGGTTTTCCGAAGAAGCGCTCGAGCGCTTTCCTACTCTCTGTGCCAACTTTTTTCAGGGCAACACCTTGATGCCCTATGATGATGCCTTTCTGGCTTTCGCGCTCCACATAGATGACGGCGCGTATGTCGATGCGTTTGTCACTCTCTTTGAATGATTCCACGCTCACCTCCACCGAATAGGGTATCTCCTTGTCGTAATAGAGCAATATCTTCTCGCGAATAATTTCTGAGACGAAGAAGCGCGCGGGTTTGTCGGTCAACTGGTCTTTGTCGAAGTAAGGCGGCGAGTCGGGCAGCAATTCTTTGATGCGCTTGAGCAACATATCGACACCAAACTTGTTGAGAGCCGAGATAGGCAGTATCTCCGCATTTGGCAAGAGGGAATGCCATTTCTCGACGAGTGTGCCCAACGCTTGCTGGTCGCTCTGGTCTATCTTATTGATAAGCAGCAGTACGGGTATCGACATCTTTTGCACCTTCTCGAGAAATTCCATGTTTTTCTCGGGATTCTCCACCACATCGGTCACATAGAGCAGCACATCGGCATCAGCCAGTGCCGACTCTGAGAATGCGAGCATCGACTCCTGCAACTTGTAATTGGGTTTCAAGACGCCCGGCGTGTCGGAGAAGACAATCTGCATGTCATCGGTATTGACGATACCCATGATGCGGTGGCGTGTGGTTTGCGCCTTGAAGGTGGCGATAGAGATGCGCTCTCCCACCAGTTGGTTCATCAGGGTGGACTTACCCACATTGGGATTGCCCACAATATTTACAAATCCGGCTTTATGCATGCGTTTATGAAGATAATTGAGGTGTTAATGAAGATGTTGAAGACAAAGAAGTTATGGATAGGTAAAAAAAACGCATTCTTTCATGAGAGGAAGGATGCGTTTTCTGTTGTTCGTCACGATTTACTTGACCGGAGCCGTTGCCGCCGAACCGTCGTAAGCCCATTTCAGATAGGAGGCGCCATGCACAAATCCGGCACCGAAAGCCGTGAGTATCAGGTTGTCTCCCTTGCGTAGTTTGGACTCATACTCCCATAGAGCCAGGGGTATGGTAGCGGCGGAGGTGTTGCCGAAGTGCTCGATGTTGACCATCACTTGTTCCATCGGCAGGTCCAATCTCTTGGCCACCGCCTCGATGATACGCATATTGGCCTGATGAGGTACTATCCATTGGATATTGTCCTTATTCAGTCCGTTGCGCTTGGCAATAATCTCGCAGTCATCGCTCATGCTGGTCACGGCATAACGGAACACGGTACGTCCCTCCTGATAGATGTAGTGGAGTCGGTGGTCGACGGTGAAATGCGATGGCGGGCATACGGAGCCTCCCGCTTTCATGTGGAGGAAGGGCAGTCCTTTTCCGTCAGTCCGGAAATAGGAGTCCATGTAACCCTTGTCATCGTCCTCTGTCGCCTCGATGAGCACTGCTCCTGCTCCATCGCCGAAAAGAGGGCATGTGGCGCGGTCTTTGTAATCGACCATGGCCGACATCTTGTCGGCACCGATGAGTATCACCTTGTTATACCGTCCTGACTCTACCAAGCAGGCTACGGTGTCGAGCGTGTAGATAAAACCACAGCAAGCCGCCCAAAGGTCATATGCAAAAGCATTTTTCAGACCCAGTTTTCCAAGTACGATGGATGCCGTTGACGGGAATTTGTAGTCGGCCGATGAGGTCGTCACAATAAGCGCGTCGATGGTGTCGGGATCCACCCCGGTTTTTTTGAGCAGTTGTTTAGCGGCTTTACGTGCCATATAAGAAGTGCCCAATCCCTCCTCTGTGAGGATGCGGCGCTCCTTGATACCGACACGCGTCATAATCCACTCGTCGTTGGTTTCGACCATGCGCGACAATTCCTCATTGTTGAGGATATAATCAGGCACATAGCCTCCTACGCCGGTGATTATCGCTCTTCTTTTACCCATTATTCAGCCACTTCTTCCTTGACGATAGCCACTTTGCCTCTATAATAGCCACAAGTGGGGCATACTGTATGATATACATAGTAAGCGCCGCAGTTGGGGCATACTGCTAATGTGGGCATCTGAGCCTTGTCGTGCGTTCTTCTTTTCGCGGTACGAGTCTTTGACTGTCTTCTTTTAGGATGTGCCATTGTTTGTTAATCTTTTAATATTGTTTTTAATTTCTCTAATTCACTCCATCGGGGATCGACCTTGTCCTCACCACTGCTGCTTCGGGCGGCAGAATGTTCCTCGAGAACCTTCATCATCACAGGATTGCATTTTCCAGGTGTATGCACATGCTTGATGGGTATGGCCAGAACGATCATCTCATACATGAACCACGATGTGTCAATGACGCCTTCTCGCTCATCGACTGTCACCATGTCATCTTCTTCGGAGTATGAGTCTCCAAATTTCACTGTCAAGCGGTTGGTGGCTGCCACAGGTTGGTCCATATCGTCCAAACAAATGTCACAGGGTATCTTGACGCTACCCTGCACACTGATGTCCAACAGGAAAAAACCGGGCTTTCGGCTCACGTTGACCGTCGCGTTCACGGTTCCGCGCTTCACGTCTTGCCCTTCGACAGCCTGGAAGAACTCATCGTCTAGTTTGAACTCAAAGGTCTCATTATCAGCCTTTAAGTTCTTCAAATCTATCTGATATGTCTCCAAACCGCACATAATGGGCTGCAAAGTTACGAATATTTTTGATATTGAGCAAATTATCTCTCCTTTTTTTGTTTTCAGCCGATAAAAGGAGCATGTAATTGAAAGCAAAACTGTATGAGAAAGGACAGCGGCGGTCTGTCATTTCTCTAACTCAATACGGAAGGTGGTGCCTTTGCCCAATTCAGAGTTTTTGACGAATATTTTACCTGTATGATACTCTTCGACGATACGTTTTGCAAGTGAGAGCCCGAGGCCCCATCCTCGTTTCTTCGTGGTGAATCCGGGCTTGAACACATTGTGCAAATCTTTTTTGCGGATTCCTTTTCCCGTGTCACTTACCTCGATGACAGCCAGATGGTCATGGTCCTCGACATGGAGGGTGATGGTACCTCCGTCGGCACCCATGGCGTCAACGGCATTTTTCGAAAGGTTCTCGATGACCCACTCAAAAAGCGAGGCGTTGATGCTAACCACCACGTCATGATCGGGGAAATCTTTCACCATCTTCACCTTGGATGAGGTGCGGCGGTCCATGTAGTCGATGACATGGTCCATCACTTCATTGAGACTCGCAGGCACAGGTTCGGGCAGCGATCCGATTTTGGAGAAACGGTCGGCTATCAACTGCAACCGTTTCACATCCTTCTCCATCTCGGGCAGCAAATCGTCGTCAGGATAATTTTCTTTGAGTATCTCCGTCCACGCCATGAGCGACGATATGGGTGTGCCCAACTGGTGCGCCGTCTCTTTGGATAGTCCCACCCACACTTTGTTTTGCTCAGCACGTTTCGAGGTAAGCAGCGCGAAGATAGCGACGACAACAAAAATCATCACGATGCCCAACTGCACATAAGGCCACTTCGACAAACGTTTAATCATGACCGAGCCATCATAGCAAACATACTGATAATCAGAGTGTTCACCGTCGCCCACTTCAATTTGAATAAACTGTCCTTCTTTCTTCCACATCTTTCCGAGTGATGCCGCCTGACGCAGACTATCCTCATAATTGGTACCGGTAAGCGACACATTTCTGAATATCTGCGCATTTTGGTCGGAGTCGAGCACCACGACAGGTATGGTATTGTTCTCGTCCATCACTTTGAGAACCAGTCCCAAGTCTGTGTTCTCATCAGCAGCATTGAACGAGCGGATGGCTTCAGCCCATACCCCCATTTTGTTGCGTTCTTCTATCGAGAGGTCATGCACCAGCACATGCGACACGACAAGCGAGGCAACCGCTATCAATACGGCTGCCACCACAAGGAAAATTTTCACTTGACGAATCCTGTCTGTCAATTGCATATACAATTAACGTAAACATCATTGATTTATTGCATCTTAGGAGAGATATAGGCCTAGGTAATCATAGGAAAGCCTAGGGTATCCTAGGATATCCTAGGCGGCGCGGAGCG
>CAMJAO010000053.1 GCA_946403615.1 uncultured Prevotellaceae bacterium | reverse complement strand
AAAATCTCGTATCATACCGCAATATTTTATCCATTATCGTAATTTTGCTACAAAAATACAAATAATATTTAATATATGCCATATATTAACCACCAATATTCGTAATTATCATACGATTTTATAAAGATTTAACTATATAATGGATGTTGAGATAGCGAATATACACCATTTTACGGTTTGAAGTTGTTGTCCGATAGCTCATTATTTCTCTTTCGCATCATCAACATGACAGAATTGGTAGAAGTTCGCGATTCCCCTCTTGACGCATTCATATGCACGTAATATCTTCCTACGCCTTTACAAATACAAATTGGAATAATGATGCACCCGTGTATAATATAATGAGTGTGCGGCACTTTTATCATGGTATGCGTTGTCATGCATGAAATCCAACGTTTTATTTGCAAATATAGATGAAAAGCCGTATCTTTGCCGAAACTACTTGAAAACAGACATGAGAATCAAGAAAACGCTGACCATGATACTGATGCTGCTGGCCATGGTGTGCCAGGGGCAGGACTACGTGCCACGTGACTACGTGTGGACCACACAGAGCGACAACTCAAGCGGGTCGATGCCCTGCGGCGGGCACGACATCGGGATGAACGTGTGGGTGGAAAACGGCGAGATCCTGTTTTACATCTCACAAAGCGGGTGGTTCGACGAGAACAACACGTTGCTCAAAGCAGGTCGTTGGCGCATTCACTTCGATGACATGCCATTTGATGGTGACGACTTCGTGCAGCGGTTGTGCTTAGACGATGGCGCCGTGTATGTGAGCGGCGGCGGTAAGGAAGTGAGGATATGGGTTGACGTGGATGAACCGATTGTCTTTGTCAAGATAAACTCGCGAACTACGGAGAAGAACGGGTCTGCAGGTAAGAGCGGAAAAGGAAAGAGGGAAGGTGAAACTATAGCGAAGAGCGATGAGCACGGTGTGACTGTGAGCTATGAGAGTTGGCGATACCAAGACCGGGAATTGACGAAAGCCGAGTGCCAGCAGTGCTCGTATAAATGGGTGCTGCCGAAAGGAAGTGTGACGTATGGGGATCATGTTGGTGTTGAGGAATATGGCTTGCGCTTCTGGCATAGAAACAGGGAAAAGACGATTTTTGACTTTACCGTGGAACGGGAGCACTTGGATGCCATCAAGGACAGTCTGTATAATCCCATCAAAGGGTTGCAGATGGAGGGGAGGATGTTTGCACCAGAGTTCCATTTTATTGGAACGAGTGATGGCAACTATGCTTCGACCGACTATCGGGCTTGGAAATTCAGAAAAGACCATCTGAAAAGAGGTGCGTCCATTGTCATCGACTTACGCTACACCCAACATGAACGATATGAATTAAAAACAATCAATGGTTGTGGAACGGTAGTTCCCTATTGTTTCAACAACATCAACGGAAAACGCTCCCTCGAACGTTCTGCTCGTTGGTGGCACGACTATTGGCAACGGAGTTGGATTACGACCGACGGGAGCAACGCCGACGCGGCGCGCGTGGTGCGCAACTACGAGCTGATGCGCTATATGCTGGGTTGCAACGCCTACGGGGCGTGGCCTACGAAGTTTAACGGTGGCTTGTTCACTTTCGACCCTATGTTCGTGGAAGGTCCCGACGAGAAAGGCGAGGCAAAAAATGCTTTCACGCCCGACTACCGCAAATGGGGCGGCGGCACTATGACCGCCCAGAACCAGCGTTTGGTGTATTGGCCGATGCTGAAGAGCGGCGACTATGATATGATGGCCTCGCAGTTGGACACCTACCTGCGACTGTTGCCTGCCGCCACAGCCCGTACACGCTATTATTGGGGACATGGAGGAGCCTCATACACCGAACAGTTGGAGAATTTCGGATTGCCTAACCCGGCGGAGTACGGTAAGCACCCGGAGGGCAGCGACTACGGTGTAGAGCGTAACGCATGGTTGGAATATGAGTGGGACACCGCCTTGGAATTTTGTATGATGGCCTTGCAAGCCGCACAGTACGACCCAGAGCACCGTGCAGACTTCGACCGCTATCTGCCGATGGTGGAAGAGTGTTTGCGGTTTTTCGATGAGCACTACCAATATATTGCCAAACAGTTGGGTGCGAAAGCGCTTGACGATGACGGGCGACTGATACTTTATCCCGGTTCGGGTTGCGAAACCTATAAGATGGCATACAACCCGTCGAGCACCATCGCTGCGCTCAAGGCCGTGGCCACTGCTTTTCCGCAGTCTCCCCTACCCCTCGAACGCATCCCCGACATCCCCTTACGGGCCATCGACGGCGACACGTGCATTGCCCCCGCAGTGACATGGGCACGCATTCAGAACACTGAGACACCGCAACTCTACCCCGTCTTCCCCTGGCGCATCTATGGCATGGGCAGACCTGGTTTGGACATCGCCCGCAACACCTACCTGAAAGACCCGCACGCAGTGGCCATGCGCAGCAGTAAAGGGTGGAAACAAGACTTGATATGGGCGGCCTGTTTAGGACTGACCGACGAGGCGAAGCGGTTGTGCGTGGAGAAATTCGCCGACGGTCCCTACCGGTTCCCTGCCTTTTGGGATCCGGGATTCGACTGGGCGCCCGACTTGAACCGTGGAGGCGCGGCAATGATCGGACTGCAAGAAATGCTGATCCAAGAGACACCCGACGGTGAAGTGATGTTGTTGCCGGCATGGCCGAAGGAGTGGCCGGTGCGGTTTAAGTTGCATGCGACAGGAGGGAGAGAGGTGGTGTACTGAAATCCCCCTCCCCAGCCCTCCCTGAGTGGAAAGCCCCCTCCCCGACCCTCCCCGAGGGGAAAGCCCCCTCCCCGACCCTCCCCGAGGGGAGGGAGTGAATAGTACTACTATACTATTATATGCTATCCTTTTTTACTTTTTTACTCTTTTACTTTTTTACTTTTACAATGAGAAGATACATCATCACACTTGTTTGTTGCGCGATAGGAATGGTCTGTCATGGTAAATTGGTGATTACCAAGATGATGTGCAATTACCAGAGTGAAGACATGGCCATCGTGGAGCACGACAGCCGACTGCGCGTGGGCTGGCAGTATGCCGACGACAGCGGCAAGCCTGCGATGCAAAAGGGCTATCGCATCGTAGTAGATGAGCGGCAGACAGGCCGGCGGGTCTATGACAGCGGTCAGGTCAACTCCGACGAGAGCCAGTTGCGCGAGTTGCCCGCCCTGCCCTACTCCCCTCGCGGTTACGAGTGGCAGGTGTGCATCCGCAGTGGCAGCGAATGGTCTGACTGGAGCCGCCGCCAGGTGCTCCGTGTGATGCCCGCGATGAGCGATGTGCAATGGATAGGCGCCATCAGCACACGCGACGCCGGCATCCCTGTGGGCCGCTGGAGCAACGCCGTATTCAAGAAAGACACCTTTCAAGCCAAATGGGCCCATGTAGATACCCTCTCGGCCAAGAGCATCCTGCTGCGCAAGGAGTTTCGTGCGAAGCGCCGTGTGACCGATGCCGTGGTGTATGTGAGCGGTCTGGGCCACTACGAACTGACCATCGACGGACGTAAGGTGGGCGACAGCGAGTTTGCCCCCTTGTGGAGCGAATACAGCCGCACGGTGTATTACAACGTATATGACGTGACGCCGATGCTGGCAGGCGGCGCCAGCCCCCATGCCATCGCCGTGCTGCTGGGCAACGGATTCTTCAACGTGCAACGCGGCGGGCGCTACAGCAAGTTGCAGACCAGTTTCGGCAGTCCGCGCCTCTTCCTGCGCATGGACATCTGCTACGACGACGGCACGCAGGAGCGCATCGAGAGTGACGGCACATGGCGGTGGACGCTCAGTCCCATCACGTTCAACAGCATCTACGGCGGTGAGTCGTACGATGCTCGGATGGAACAGGCAGGGTGCTTGCTTGCCGGTTTCGATGACAGCCGTTGGCAACAAGCCATGATGGTGGAAGCACCAGAAGGGGTTCTTCGTGCCCAAACTGCCCCACCCGTGAAAATCATGGAACGGTACAGTGTCCGCTCGTGGAACAGGATTCCCGCTGATTCGCTCGCTGCAGCCTCGGCTAAGACGAAACGCACGGTAGATGTGTCTGCCTTCGTGTGTGACATGGGACAGAACTTAGCGGGATTCCCAGAAATCACCGTTTCTGGTCGCGCTGGTCAGAAAGTGACTCTTATCGTCTCTGAACGCCTCACCCCACAAGGCGTATGCGACCAGACACAAACGGGACGGCAGCACTATTATGAATATACTTTGAGGGGTCAAGGAGCAGGGTGCACGGGACAGGAGACGTGGCATCCACGATTCTCTTATTATGGGTTCCGCTATATCCAAGTGGAGGGAGCAGTGTTAGAGGGCGAACCCAATCCTAAGGGGTTGCCTGTGATTCACCGTTTGCAGAGTTGTTTTGTCTATAACTCCGCAGAAGAGACCTCATCATTCTGGTGCGACAATGAGTTGTTCACACAGACCCACCGTCTGATAGAACGCGCTGAGCGAAGCAATATGCAAGCCGTGATGACCGACTGTCCACACCGTGAGAAATTAGGTTGGTTGGAGCAAGACCACCTGTGTGGACCGTCGTTGCTCTTTAACTACGATATGACGCGTATCGTGCCCAAAATCATTCGCGACATCGTCGACACACAAAAAGCAGATGGCATGGTGCCCACCACCGCCCCGCAATACGTGTCGTTCGGCAATCTGTTCGACGATTCGCCAGAATGGGGTTCCACTTTGGTTATCCTGCCTTTCATGTATTACGACATGTATGGTGACAGCACTCTCATCACCGACTATTATGAACCGATGCGCCGCTACGTGGACTATCTCGGAACACGCGCTGAGGATGGCATCGTCAGTCATGGCTTAGGCGACTGGTACGACTACGGCCCGTGGCGTGCTGGATTCTCAAAGAACACCCCTGTCGCCCTGGTGGCCACCGCCCATTACATATACGATTTACAGTTGCTTACCGAAGCGGCACGTATGAAGGGGCTTAAAGCAGATGAAAGGAAATACGGTGATTTGTGCCAAGAGGTGTCAGCATCGTTCAACCGCCATTTCTACAAGCCCGACTCTTGCTATTACGGAACGGGCAGTCAGACGAGCAATGCACTACCACTCTTCCTTGGTATTGCTGGCGAAAACAAGGAAAAGGTCATGGCCAGTCTCATTGCTGACATCCACGCACATGGTGACCGTTTGACAACGGGAGACGTGGGTAATCGTTACCTCTTCCGCGTGTTGGCCGACAACGGACAGAATGAATTGCTTTATAAAATGTTGAACCACTACGAGACGCCCGGTTATGGATTTCAGTTGTTGCAAGGCGCCACCACGCTCACCGAGCAGTGGGATCCACGCCAGGGGTCATCGTGGAACCATTTCATGATGGGACAGATTGACGAGTGGTTCTTCCGCACCCTCTCGGGCATCCGCCAAAAGCCAGGTACACACGGTATGCGCCACCTGGTCATCGACCCGCAATTACCCGGTGACATCCGACAGGTAAAGACCACCATCCACACCTTGTATGGTGAAGAGAGTGTAGAGGTGGATGATAAAGGAAAGGTGAATGTGAAAATGCCCGGAGGAGTTAGGAGATGAAGGGATTAAAAAAGTCCGGCTCATGACTGGGCCGGACTTTTTTATAGAGGTTTTTAAGAATTACTTCTTGGTGTTGTCGTTGAAAGTGGCAACGCGGTTGAATTCCACCTGCTCGAAGAGCTTGTCAGTGGCACCCATACCCTGAGTGGTAATGCGGTTGGCAGCAATCTTATACTTGTTGACCAAAGCTTTCTTCACCACCTCGGCACGCTCGTTAGAGAGGCGCTGGTTGATTTCGGCAGAGCCTTCGGGAGAAGCGTAACCCTTGATTTCGATTTGGGCCTCAGGATGGTTCTTCATGTAAGCGGCAATGAGCTCGATGGGAGCATACTGTGCCGGGTCGATGACCGACTTACCCTGACGGAAGAGCACTGTGGGCTGGAGGTTGGTAGCTGTCTCATTCTTGATGATGACCGGCTCGCGGCTAAGGCAGTCGTCGAGCTGTTTCTGAAGATCAGCAATGCGACGATCTTTCTCGGCGAGCATGCGCTGGTATTCAGCATCCTTGGCAGCAAGTGCGTTGCGCAGGTCGTTGATAGTAGCGTTGAGCGCATCGATTTCGGCTTGGTCGCGTCCCGGGCAGATCACGAAGTTGTGTGTGCCGTGAGAGTTACCGAACTTATACACGATACCAGCGTTGATTTGCACCATCGAGTTGTTGATGTTGTAAGCGGGCTGGTCGGCATTCTCTTTAGCTTTGAAGGTGCCTTGGTCGTAAGCAGCCTCAGCATTTACTGTACGAGCATTAAAAGCCCATGTGATAGACGGCTCGATGTAGAACTGCCACTGCTTAGCACTGCCGAAATTGAACGCGAAGTCGATTCCTGCTTTCGAAGTCATGTGGTTAGCCGGCTCATAGTAATCGTGCTTGTTGGTGAACACGTGTCCCCAACCGAATCCGAAGAGTCCTGACACCTCAAAACAACGAGGTTCACCAGGATAACCACCGAACCAATTGCTGATATTAACAGTACCGATTAACGAAGTGTTCAAATAGCGAACCATGGTACCGGTAGAACACCAAGGTTTGTTTGAGAAGTAAGCATTGCTCTCGACAGCGATACCGAGCACCGGAGTGAAGTAGCGTCCGATACGCAGTCCTGCATTGCCATTGAGGTCTGTCATCCATTTATGACCTGTGGTTTTTGTAGCCACACCGCCATTGATGCCAATGTAGAAGTTGTCGAAAGACTTGCTTTCCTTCACAGTCTGAGCAGAAGCCGATAAAGCAAACACGGCTGCTGCCATCAGTGTAATCATTTTTTTCATGTCTCTCTAAAAATTTTTAGGTTTGAAATTATAATAAATGTTATCAAATACATGATTTCGGGTGCAAAATAATAAAAAAATCTTGATATTTCCAAAAAATAATCTAATAAAATAGTAAAATCATCCATGAAAGCACCATTTTTGAGGGTGTTTTGAACATTTTGTCCTTGATAGTGTCAGCCCATCTGCAAAAAAAGTCGTACTTTTGCGGTATGAAACGAATCATCTTAGTGACAGGCGGTCAACGCTCCGGAAAAAGTGCTTATGCGGAGCAATTGGCCTTACAGCACGACTCATCTCCTTTTTATATAGCCACAGCCAGGATATGGGACGAAGAGATGCGTGCGCGAGTAGACAAACATCAGGCTCGCCGTGGTCCGTGCTGGACCACCATCGAGTGCGACGGACTGCTCAGCGGCATCGACATCAGCGGCAAGGTGGTCTTGATTGACTGTGTGACCCACTGGTGTACGAACCGCTTTTTAGACATGAGCGGTGCAGACGGTTCCCTGCCCAATGTAGGAAACGTTTTTGACGTTTTAAAGTCGGATTTCGACCGATTCACCGCGCAGGAAGCCACATTCATCTTCGTGACCAACGAGATTGGCTGTGGCGGTATCAGCGACAACGCGATGATGCGCCAATTCACCGACCTACAAGGCATCATGAACCAATACATTGCGGCCAAAGCAGACGAGGTGGTGCTCATGGTGAGCGGAATCGCCATGAAAGTCAAAGGATAATCGTCTTGAAAATAGAGCCAAAATCAGTTCCGACCGGGATTGTGTCAAGGCCTGAAACAGGGAATAGCATACATATTATAATATAATGTTTATCATTAGAAGATTATAAGATATCATATTGTGGAAAACAAACATCGAACATTTCATATCGTACATCCTGATGAAGGTCTCAGGAGCGCCATCCAAAGTAAGATAAACAATCTGAACAAGCCGAAAGGGTCACTTGGTCGTTTGGAAACCTTGGCAGAGCAGATTTGCATGGTACAACAGACGCTATCGCCCAGTTTGCAACATCCGTGCCACCTCCTCTTGGGCGGTGACCATGGCATCGAACGGGAAGGAGTGAGTGTGTCGCCACGTGAGGTGACCTGGCAACAGATGATCAACTTCACCCGTGGCGGCGGAGGTGTGAATATGTTCTGCCGCCAACACGGTTTTGACCTTCGCATCGTCGATATGGGTGTGGACTACGACTTGATTTCTATTCCCGGCATCATCAACCACAAGATAGCCCGCGGCACCCGCAATTTCCTTCACGAAGCGGCCATGACATGGGAAGAGTATGACCGCAGTATCGATATTGGCGCACAGTTGGTCGATGACTGTGCTGCTGTAGGTTGCAACATTCTCTGTATCGGCGAGATGGGCATCGGCAACACATCACCGTCGAGCATCTGGATGTCGATATTCGGGAACATCCCACTTGATGAATGCATCGGTGCAGGTGCAGGACTGAATGATGAAGGCATCGCCCATAAACGCAAGGTTTTGGGGGAAGCGGTTGATTCTTGGGAGCAAGGGGCAAGGGGCAAGGGGCAGGAGATATGTACTTTGGGACAGGAGGTTAATGATATTATCCGTTTTTTTGGCGGATTCGAGATGACGGGAGCCATTGGTGCGATGCTTCGCGCTGCAGAACGTGGTATGCTCATCATGGTTGACGGCTTTATCATGACCGCGTGTATGTTGGCTGCATCACAACTTTATTCTGAGGTGCTCGATTATGCTATTTTCTGCCATTGTGGCGACGAGAGCGGTCATGCGCGGATGCTCAGACTGATGAATGCAGAACCATTGTTGCATTTGGGACTTCGCTTGGGTGAAGGCACCGGTGCCCTGTGTGCCTACCCCATCATCGAGAGTTCAGTCAGGATGATTAACGAAATGAATAATTTTGACAATGCAAACATCACCAAATACTTCTAAATGGTATCAGAATGCGTGGGCGACATTGATATTCTTCACCCGTCTGCCCTTTTGGCGCATCTATCAACCCCCACGTGAGAGTTATAGCGCGGTTGTTGAGTTCTGGCCTCTGGCCGGTTGGCTCACAGGCGGGCTCATGGCTGCAGTGCTCTATTTCGGCAGTATGGTCATGCCCTACCCTATGGCCGTTTTTATCGCCATCCTTGTGCGTATGTTAGTCACCGGTGCCTTACACGAAGACGGTTTGGCCGATTTCTTTGACGGTTTCGGTGGTGGCGGACATAACCGCCAGCATATCCTCGCCATCATGAAAGACTCGCGCATTGGCACCTATGGCGTATTGGGGCTGATAGGCTATATTGCCTTGTTGTTTCTTTCACTTTACTGCATAGGAGATTCGGAGAAAGCCGCTCTCATCATACTTGCCGCCGACCCGTTCAGCAAGATGTTGGCCGGCCAGATTATCCAAATGATGCCTTACGCACGAACGGAGCAAGAGGCGAAAGCGAAGGTTGTCTATCGCAAAGTCAGCATACAAGCGGGCATTCTGCTTGCCATTCAGGGTTTGGCCCCAGCGGCAGCCATCTTTTTGTTGACCGACATGGGTCAGTTACCACATTTGGAATTGTTAGTGTTTATACCGTGCTTGGTGATGTACTTTCTCTATTTGCTGATCTGGCACCGTCTGAGAGGATATACGGGCGACTGTTGCGGAGCTCTCTGTCTCTTGGTGGAGTTGTCGGTATATCTCAGCATGAACTGTATGTAGCCAAACGGCCAAACAACTAAACAACTAAACAACCAAACGACTAAACGGCCCAAAAAATGGAAATATACCTTATCAGACATACACGTGTAGGGGTGCCACCCGGCACCTGCTACGGACAAAGCGACGTGCCCACGGCCGACACTTTTGAAGAAGAAGCCGCAGAGGTGAAACGACGTTTAGAAGGCATTGTGTTCGACCGCACCTACACATCACCTTTGAGTCGTGCGGCGAAGTTGGCCGCCTACTGTGGTTTTCCCGATGCTATTCGCGACGACCGTCTGAAGGAAATGAACATGGGTGCGTGGGAGATGCAACGCTACGATGAAATCCGTGACCCCGCCCTTACAGCATGGTACGATGATTACATGCACCTGCCCGCTACTGGCGGAGAGAGTTTTCCGATACTTTACCAGCGTGTGGCATCTTTCCTTGAGGAGTTGCAGACTCAGTCATTCGAGCGAGTAGCCATCTTTGCACATGGAGGGGTCTTGGTGAGTGCAGGCATCTATTTCGGACTCTTTTCTGAAGAACAAGCGTTTGAACATCAGCCAGCATACGGAGGGATGATGAAGATTGAATGTGGAAGGAGGAATGGTTGCGTCAGTGATAAAGAATTTGCAAAGAAATTAGAATAATGAGAAAAGTATTCACTGATGTTTCTTTTTATGGAGTATCGGGAATTGATGATTGTGATTTAGATATTTACTTTTTTCGGAAAAAATTTGCGGGAATGAAAAAATGATTGTACCTTTGCACCCGCAAACATGACAGGGGCGTAGCTCAGGTGGTTTAGAGCGCTACATTGACATTGTAGAGGTCATGGG
>CAMJAO010000052.1 GCA_946403615.1 uncultured Prevotellaceae bacterium | reverse complement strand
TATCCCAGAACTCACCGGCCTCGGTGATGGCGGTACCGGTCATACCTGCCAACTTATGATACATACGGAAATAGTTCTGCAAAGTAATGGTGGCGTAAGTCTGTGTGGCGGCTTCCACTTTCACATGCTCTTTCGCCTCAACAGCCTGGTGCAGACCATCACTCCAACGACGGCCTTCCATGATACGGCCAGTCTGCTCATCAACAATTTTCACTTCACCGTCGATAACCACATACTCGTCGTCCTTATAGAACATGGTATATGCTTTCAGCAACTGCTGCAAGGTGTGTACACGTTCACTCTGTACGGCATAATGCTGCATCAGTGCATCCTTCTCATTGATGCGTTCCTCGTCAGTCAAGTCGGTACGCGACTCCAATTCAGACAACTGTGAGGTTATGTCCGGCAACACGAACAAGTCCTTATCATCCACTTGCTTGGCCAACCAGTCTGTACCTTTGTCGGTCAAATCCACAGAGTTGATTTTCTCATCGACCACAAAATACAAGGGCTCGATAGCCTCTGGCATTCGGCGGTTGTTATTGGCCATATACTCTTCCTCGGTTGAGAGCATACCTGCTTTAATACCTTCCTCAGAAAGATATTTAATCAGCGCCTTGTTCTTAGGTAAAGCCTTGTGTGTACGGTATAGTGAGAGGAAACCTTCCTGCTGCATTTTTTGGTCGTCCTGTTCACGTCCCTTGGCTATTTTCACTTTTGCGTCAGCCAGCAACTGAGTGGCAAGGCGGCGCTGGACATCTACCAGTTTCTCCACCAACGGCTGGTATTCCTCAAACATCTGGTCATCACCTTTAGGCACAGGACCAGAGATAATCAGAGGTGTACGGGCATCGTCAATCAACACAGAGTCAACCTCATCGACGATGGCGTAGTTGTGTGAACGCTGCACCAAGTCGTCTGGTGAGATGGCCATGTTGTCACGAAGATAGTCAAAACCGAACTCATTGTTCGTTCCGAAAGTGATATCAGCCTGATAAGCACGGCGACGCTCAGCACTGTTGGGACGGTGTTTGTCAATGCAATCCACCGACAGGCCATTGAACATATAAAGCGGTCCCATCCACTCCGAGTCACGTTTGGCCAGATAGTCGTTCACCGTCACCACATGGACACCATTACCTGTCAAAGCATTCAGGAATACGGGAAGCGTGGCTACCAGGGTTTTACCCTCACCAGTGGCCATCTCGGCAATTTTACCCTGATGAAGCACAGCACCACCAAACAACTGAACGTCATAGTGCACCATGTCCCATTTCAGGTCGTTACCACCAGCGACCCAGTGATTATGATAGCGAGCCTTGTCGCCATCAATATCCACGAAGTCGTGTGTGACAGCCAATTCACGGTCGAAATCAGTCGCAGTCACTTCCACATATTCATTCTCGGCAAAACGACGAGCCGTCTCCTTCACAATGCTGAATGCGACAGGGAGCACTTTGTCCAACTCCTTCTCATACAAATCGAGGACATGCTTCTCAATCTTGTCAATCTTGTTGAAAATCGCCTCGCGGTCCTCAATCGGAGTATCCTCAATCGTCGCTTTCAGTTTGGCAATCTCTTCTTTCTCTGCCAAAGCGGAGTCTTGAACCTGACGTTGTATCTCTTTCGTCTTCGCGCGCAATTCGTCATTGCTTAATGCCTGAATAGTTGGATAGACGGCTTTCACCTCATCCACAATCGGCTGAATCAGTTTCATGTCACGGGTCGACTTACTGCCGAACAATGACTGCAAAATTTGTGTAAAACCCATTATATCTTAGTTTATATTTTTTACTATTTTTATTTTCATCATGCATCTTACCAGCAAAGATAGTGCCAATATGATCATTCCTTCGGCATAGTTTTGAAAAAATGCCAAGAAAATGAACAGCACAATCATGCATGCATATACTTTCCACCACCAATGGCTCTGATGTTGTCTCAATCTCTTAACAGCGGGATATACGAACAGCAGACAAAGCGGATTCAGAACCAATATCTGAAAATTGACACTTACCGTAGGATGTTGTGAGAATATCATCGCTGTCAATACCAAACCGCAAAGACCGCACAACACCATCAATACCATGTCAAATCCCCATAGCCATTTACCTGTCTTCCACTCTATAAGAGAGAGCACCAACGTGAGCCCTAACAGCAGCAAAGCACATGTACGGGGCCGTAACGGGAATCCTTCTTCAACCATTTGTATTCCAGGAGCCAACATCTGTTTGGTATTACTTACCAAAGGACGACGGCTACCATCAGTACCCACTATCTCAGCATTGGCAAAGTCATTGCTCAAATTGAAGGGCAAGAATTGCAATTCTGACTGACTCAGGTGCTTGTCGGCTTTCACGCCCAATAACAAGTCATTGCCAAATCGAGCCCACGGACTATCCTCGTTATATTCCCGAATGGCTTCGCGATAACTCATCCCTTCTTTCTCTGAAGACGAATACACTACCATGCCGTCAACATTTTTCACAATCAAATCGCGTGCGCGTGTAGTGCAGTTATCGTAGAAGTAATTATACCGGTAAAATCGATTCTCTTTTTTATTGTTCTCCATCAAGGCGCGGAAAATACGCTGCTTCTCTGCTCTTGTCAGATTCAAGTCCTGCTGTATCACACCACTGCCCCGGCGCACATATTCCGACTTGAATTCACCTTCGCTGAATATTCCCATCTCATAGTCTGTGAGACCAAATACAAAACGAAGAATGAAATTCTCACTATCGAAATCAAATACGCCATAGTTGATGATAAAGGAGAAATGCTTTGCCTTGTCATACATACGTATGGCGGTATGCCCATAGAGACTGTATATCTCGCTGTGCGGATCGCAGGTCAACAGGCTGAATTCCAGTGAGTCGCCACTCATCTGGGCAAATGAACGCTGTGCCCCCGATACCATCATCAGAAGCACCGCAATCAAGCGAATATACCACGCTTTCAGTTTCACGGGCACAAAATTACACAAAAATATCGAGATATAAACTAATGGCAGATAAAAAATGCAAAAAGGGTTTACCTGTCATTAAAATTTTGGCAGGTTCCATTGTTTATATATCACGACAAACCGTATCAGGCAAATGAGAACAAAGGAGACGATTGAAGGCCAAAGCACATCGTCAAAAACGTATCTCACGCCAAGATAATAAATGATGCCACCCATGATGGTAGGCAACGCATATATCTCTTTCCGGAATATGAGCGGTTCCTCATTCAGGAACATATCGCGTATCACACCACCTGCCACACCAGTGATACATCCCATCATAACAGGTATCAACATGCCACAATCCTCACCATTGACGTGCATCGTCTTATCCACACCGGCTATGACAAACAGCGCCAGACCTACCGTGTCGAACACCAACCAGCTATTCTCAATCCATTTAATGTGATGTCTGAAGAACAGGAGAAAGAAAAATGCGATGAACGTCACATAAACGTAATATGTACTGCTAAGCCAAAACACAGGAACGCCCAGCAAAATGTCACGAATAGTTCCACCGCCAAGAGCCACGGAAAAGCCACAGACGTATGCGCCAAACATATCAAAATCTTTTGCCGAAGCATGTCGGATACCAGAGATGGTCCACATAAACACACCCGACAACTCTATGATTTTATATATAATTATGTCACCTGTCATCATTAATTGATAGTTGAAGATTCTCCACAATCTTTACAGACACCTTTTACAATATACTCTGTCTCTTCAACATGAAAGCCTTCTGGCATCGGCACTGACGGTATCGTAACGTCTGTGAGGCAAAAAGTACGATGGCATTTGCGGCATGTCAGGTGTACATGTCCCGTATGATGCTTTGTGTCAGCACATTGACAAAGACAGTATTTTTGAGCACCGCTGCCGTCATCGGTCTCATGGAGCAAATGTGCATCACGAAGCGTAGTCAATGTACGGAAAAGGGTTGATTTGTCAACTGTCGGCAATGCAGATTCCAAATCCGCCAAACTGAATGTGTCATGAAAATGCTGACGTATCTCATGCATGACCAATAGTCTTACCGCAGTAACCCTGACGCCGGCATTGTCCAATGTCTGCTCGTCTGAGATAAGGTTTCTGTCTATCATCTGTATTTATGAATTATATCAAGTACTCCTCCCCTATTTCTGGACAGGAATGCATACCATTGCAAATTAGCGTTTTACAGTCTATCGTCTTACCGTCTTTTGCCCTTGGCTGATGACTATGCCACGAGTGCTGTCATTGGCTGGGGTGCCGTTGATGGTATATGCCCGTGTAGAGGTTGACGGTTGTCTGTCCATTTCAAGGTGCGGCACCACGGTGGGATTTTGTCTATCCTTGAACTCTTTACGAGCCTTCTTCATCTGCTCCAAGAAACGCTCACTTGTGTGAAGGCGGGCATAAGCAACAGAAGCGGCCAGACGGGCAGCATCTGTATCGCTCTGCCAATGTGCACCAACCACGATACGGTTCTCTCCATAACGGTAACCACGTGCCAGGATCTCATTGGCGCGGTCAGGGTTTATCTCCATCATCAACAGCGCGGAACTCCACCCCAAAAGCGTATGACCTGACGGGTAAGAGCCGTTTCTGCGCAGAGACTCTTCGTCTTCTGGGGTAAGCGTCTGTTCATTAAAAACCATGAAGGGACGGCGACGCCTATATTCTCTTTTAGGCTTGGTGCATATACTGTCACATGTGGCAGTACCCTCCAGCAACACCTTATATATTTCAGGCGTGTCTTCTTTTGTTATCTTCATGCCGAACGCGTCCTCAAACTCTTCGAGTATCGTTTGGAGGCCATATTCCGCGTCACGTATAGCCTGATCAGCGCGTTCAATGTCTTTACGCATCTCTTTGCCCCAGTAATAACGGTTCACATCATTGGCAAAAGCCACCGAGGTACTATCGGGAGGGCCAGGCATGAAAACCATCATGTTAGGCATCTCGGACGTTGTGAAAGATGCATCGACGACCTCTTCTTGTGCCTGGACAGTCATAGTAAGCCCTATTCCAAGCATCATCAACAATAACTTTTTCATTCTGCTTTTGTGTTTTATTGAATTAATTGTTTTTCGAGTGGCAAATATACGAATAAAAACTATATTACCACATGTAGACGAAGGAAAAACAGCCGTTTTCCTTCAATATTTTGAAAACGGCTGTTGTTTCCTCTGATATTTATGTCTTTATCTGCGATTTCTCAACGTCTCGACAATACGGCCCATCTGATTGGGTATACGGATTGACTGCGGACACTTCGACAGGCACTCTTCACAGTCTTGACAGGCTTTTGCCCATGTTTTCTCATCAGGCAACGCTTTCTTGTATCCGTCGATGAACTGTTGTTTTCGTGTGGCATATTCTGGTGACTGACGGTCTGGCAAAGGCAGCACATGCTCATTGACGGCTTCATTGTAATAAGCGAAATTACCTGGAATATCCACGCCATATGGACAAGGCATACAATAAGCACATGTAGTACAAGGAATGGTCGGGAAACCAGACATTTCATCTGCGATAGCAGCCAAAAGGGCATTTTCGCTTTCCGTACACGGGTCGAGCGGCGAGAATGTCTCCACATTTTCAATCATGTGTTCCATACGGTTCATACCGCTCAAGGTTGTAAGGATATTGGTGTTCGTTCCCACCCAACGGAAGGCCCATCGCGCAGGATTATCGTCTGGTCGTAATGCTTTCAGTTGGTCAACCTGCTCTTGCTGCAACCGGGCAAGCGCACCACCTCGCAGCGGTTCCATCACCACACATTGTATGTCGAGTTTCTGGCATTTATTATAAAGGTATTCCGCATCGGCATCTTTCTTCCAACTGCCTCCGAGTCCTGCATGTCGCCAATCGAGATAATTCATCTGTATCTGCACGAAATCCCAATGGTACTCATCATTATGGTCCAACAACCAGTCGAAAGCCTTCACATCGCCATGATACGAAAAGCCTAAGTGTTTGATACGTCCTGCTTTGCGCTCTTCCAGCAAGAAGTCTAACAAGCCATTGTCGATGAAACGTCCTTTCACAGCTTCGACACCTCCATTACCAATACTATGCAGAAGATAATAATCAATATAATCCACCTTCAGCCTTTCAAAAGATTGATAATACATGTTCTTCGAATCTTCCAAAGACCAAAGACTCTGGTTTTGATTCGACATCTTCGTTGCCACAAAGTATTTATTGCGGGGATAACGTGAAAGCGCGTTACCAGTCAACACCTCAGAACGTCCGCGCATATACATCGGAGCGGTGTCGAAATAATTAACCCCGTGTTCGATGGCATAGTCCACAAGTTGGTCCACCTCTTCCTGGTTGTCTGGCAAACGCATCATGCCAAAACCTAACAAGGATATTTGTTCTCCGCTTCCGTGCTGTACGCGATAGGTCATACGGATGTCTTTGGGAGAAATTATCTCATCCTCCGCAAACACATCCAATGGTTTCAAAGCCATCAGAGCCATAGCCGATCCGGCACCAATGCCCAAGCGACGCAGAAATTCCCTGCGGCTCATGTCTTTCTTGTTACGCTTTTCCTTATTCATGATACATGAGTTTTCGAGTGTAATTAATGTTGCAAAGATAATGAAAATTTACAAAAATAGCAAGTGTTCTTCTCATTTTTTACTTAAAGAGTAGACATAAAGAAATGAAAAGAATAAGTGATAAGAAGTTAAAGCATCCCCATTTGTAGGTATTTGTTGAAGGGATATAGAGGAATATCATATGAGAATGAGAATTATTATGTATTTTTGCAGATTGAATTAACGAAAAAGAGGTTATTTCTTTCAAAGAAAAAACAAGGCAGATGAAACTCTCGGAATTGAAAACAGGGGAAAAAGGTGTGATTGTGAAGGTAAAAGGTCACGGCGGATTCCGTAAACGTATCATCGAGATGGGATTTATCAAAGGTAAAACCATCGAGGTGCTGCTCAATGCCCCTTTGCAAGACCCGGTGAAATATAAACTGATGGGATATGAGGTGTCGCTCCGTCACGACGAAGCTGCACTAATTGAAGTTTTGAGTGAAGAGGAGGTGATTCTTGAAGGACAAGGGTCAAGAGGCAAGGAGCGAGATGACAGCAATAAGGAACAAGAGGTGATAACGGAGAAGGTGAGGCTGAGTGATGAGGAATTGCATGAGGCTGCGAAGAAACGTCGGCGGACCATCAATGTGGCACTGATAGGCAATCCTAACTGTGGAAAGACATCACTGTTTAACTTTGCAAGTGGAGCCCATGCCCACGTCGGCAACTACAGTGGTGTGACCGTGGATGCAAGCGAGGCTCATGCGCGGTTTGAGGGATATGAGTTTCACCTGACCGACCTGCCCGGTACCTACTCTTTGTCATGTTACAGTCCAGAAGAACTGTATGTTCGTGAACATCTGCTTAACAACCGCCCGGATATTATCATCAATGTGATTGATTCGAGCAATTTGGAGCGCAACCTGTATTTGACCACACAACTGGTGGATATGAACTTCCGTATGGTATGCGCACTGAATATGTATGACGAGTTTGAAAAACGTGGCGACCATGTCGACATCGACACACTGAGCATGTTGTTTGGCGTACCGATGATTCCCACCTCTTTTAAGAACGGCATGAATGTGGATTTGCTATTCCATATCATCATTAATATGTATGAGGGAGCCGACTACATTGGCGAAGACGGCAATATCAATCCTGAAGTAGCCCGCGAGATACGCGAATGGCACCAGGAATTTGCTGACAAGAGTCCGTCGCACCAACATATTGAAGATTTCGCCGGGGGCGACCGTCCTGTAAAGAACTACTACCGTCATATACATGTTAATCACGGCCAATATATTGAGCGCGGTATCAAGACCGTGCAAGACGTTATCAAATCAGAACAAAAAATCCGTTCACGATACTCCACGCGCTACCTATCCATCAAACTGTTGGAAAGCGACAAGAACGCCATGAAAGTGGCGCGTCAAATGCCAAACAGTGAAGCGATACTCGCCGCACGAGAGCGTGCAATCAAGCTAATTGAGCGTGACACGCACAATGACGCAGAAACAGCCATTATGGATGCAAAATACGGATTTATTCATGGTGCGTTGACTGAATCCAATTTCACGGAAGGAAAAGAAAGAGACACATACCAACTGACCCACCGACTGGACAACCTGCTGTCTAACAAATACTTAGGATTTCCGTTATTCTTCTTGATTCTATTTGTAATGTTCCAGACAACTTTCTCGCTGGGGCAATACCCAATGGATTGGATAGAAAAGGGTGTGGCATGGTTGGGAGACGTTGTCGGCAACAACATGCCAGAAGGTCCACTTCGCTCGCTTTTGGTTGATGGTGTGATTGGCGGTGTGGGGTCGGTCATTGTGTTCCTACCTCAAATTTTGATCCTCTATTTCTTCATCTCCCTAATGGAAGATTCGGGCTATATGTCGCGTGCGGCATTTATCATGGATAAACTGATGCACAAGATGGGACTTCACGGCAAATCGTTTATCCCACTGATAATGGGTTTCGGATGCAATGTGCCCGCAGTGATGGCCACGCGCACGATAGAAAGTCGCCGTTCGCGACTGATAACGATGATGATATTGCCTTTTATGAGTTGCAGCGCCCGTCTGCCTATTTACATTATGATAGTAGGCACGTTTTTCACGATGCAATATCGCTCATTGGCACTGATATCACTGTATGTTATTGGTATAGTGATGGCCGTGATTGTGAGTAAATTATTCTCTCGATATGTCATCAAGGGCGAAGACACCCCGTTTGTAATGGAATTGCCCCCATATCGTATGCCTACGGCCAAGGCCATCGCCCGTCACACCTGGGAAAAAGGCAAGGAATACTTGAAAAAAATGGGCGGTATCATCCTTGTGGCATCTGTCATCGTGTGGGCGATGGAATATTTCCCTCACAACGAGAATCTGACGCAACAAGAACAGCAAGAACAGTCCTTCATAGGGCATATTGGCAAGGCAATTGAGCCGGTGTTTGAACCACAAGGTTTCAATTGGAAGTTGGACGTGTCGCTGATAGCCGGTGTGGGGGCAAAAGAGATTGTGGCCTCAACCATCGGTGTGCTCTACAGTGACGATGACAGTTTCGCAGACGATGACAGTTTCAGCGAAGACAGCGAGAAATATACACATTTGCGCCAACAAATGGCTGTGGAAGGAATCACGCCTTTGAGTGCTTATTGTTATCTGATATTTATATTGCTCTATTTCCCGTGTATCGCGACTATTGTAGCCATTAAAAACGAGACCGGAAAATGGAAGTGGGCATTGTTTGCTGCCGGATATACCACAGCTGTGGCATGGGTTGTTTCAGCAGTGGTTTATCAAGTGGGAATGTTGTTCTTTTAGAATGTGGAATGACAGCACTCGCGCAATGAAGAATGAAAGAAGGACGTATTGTTGATAATGGGAGAATGCTTATCGGGCTAAGGCATATTCTGTTAACTGGGTCAATGTGACTTATGAGCCTTATAAGTGAGTCTGAAAGTAAGGAATCCACCGAGTAAGATGGCAAGTGTGCCGAATACTATGGCCAGGTATTCGTGGATACCGGTTTCGGGCAGATGGAGCCATGTGGCGGCAGAGATCCATGCGATGACAATCACTCCACATACGACACCAATGACAGCATCTATATTCCTGACCCTTCGAGAGAGATAGCCCAAGAGGAACAATCCGAGCATTCCTCCACTAAAGATTGATGACAATTTCCACCATGCGTCGAGAATACTGTCAACATTGACTAGCGCCAATGCAACTAAAGTACCTATCACTCCAATGACTAAACTGGAAAGTTTGAGCACCCAAAGCCGCTCGCGATCAGTAGCACTCTTTCTCAAATGACTATAATAATCGGTTAGCACGATGGTGGCTGAACTGGTAATGCCCGTAGCCACAGTGCTCATACCCGCTGCAAAAATCGAAGCAAAGAGCAATCCTGTCATGCCGACAGGCAGTTGATTGACAATGAAGAAGGGAAAGACATAATCGGGTTTTTCAGGCAAAACTGCGGGGTTGACTTGATAGAAGGCATACAAAGCAGTACCGATAAGGAAAAACACGGCTGAAACAGGAATAAAGAGATACCCTCCGAAAAGCGCAGAGAATTTTGCTTCGCGCATCGACTTAGCAGTATGGTATCGTTGCACGTAATTTTGGTCGATACCATAATTTTGCAAATTGGTAAAGATTCCATATACCAGACAGACCCAGAAAGTAGATTCGCCCAAACTGGAGCCGAAATCGCCCAAAGAGAACTTATTATCACGGACGGCAATCTCAAACGCCTGAGAGGGACCTTCCGGCATGGAAAACAGCAGTATGGCGAGGCATGCCAATGCACCACCTATCATGATGACTCCCTGGATGGCCTCAGTCCAAATCACGCCTTTGATTCCACCCATCATTGAATA
>CAMJAO010000051.1 GCA_946403615.1 uncultured Prevotellaceae bacterium | reverse complement strand
TGCCCAGCAGAGCCGTCTGCGTCATCAGTTGCCTATTATCTATAATGTGTGCAATAATGCCAAGGCTCCCGACGGCCAGCCATCACTGTTGACGTGGGATGAGGTGACCACCCTGTTCCATGAGTTCGGTCATGCGCTTCACGGTATGTTGTCGAACTGCTATTATTCCAAATTGGCTGGCACCAGCGTGGCGCGTGACTTCGTGGAGATGCCATCGCAGTTCAATGAATCGTTCGCCTCCATCCCCGAGATTTTCGACCATTATGCGCGTCATGCAGTGACCGGTAAGCCGATGCCTGCCGATGTGAAAGAGAAAATGCTCAACTCCATCAATTTCCACTCCGCTTATGCTTTGGGCGAGAACCTCGCTGCCACCTGTCTTGACATGGCTTGGCACATGCTCAGCATTTCAGAGATTCCTTCTGCCGGGCAGGCATCCGAATTTGAGACCAAGGCGTTGAGCGAAATCGGTTTGCTCGACCACCAGATTCCCCCGCGCTATTCCACCAGTTATTTCAACCATGTGTGGGGTGGGGGATATGCTGCAGGCTATTACAGTTATCTTTGGACTGAGGTGTTGGCCGTTAATATTGCCGACTGTTTCGCCCGGCGCGGACCGCTCCGTATAGAGACTGGGCAGGATTTCCGCGACAAGATACTCAGTCGTGGCAATACCGGCGACCTGATGGAGATGTTCTCCGCCTTTACCGGTCTGTCTCAGCCCGATGCCTCCGCTTTGCTCAAGGCAAGAGGATTGTAATCAAATGACCTGTCATCATATAAACTAATTCCCGAAACCGGTAGCTAATATCCGCAAAAAGATATTTTCGGCCGGTTTCGTGCTTTTTTGTTGTTCGGTGCGTAATTTTTCCTCTTAAAATATTATAATATCATTTTTTTTTATATTTTTGCAATGTGTTTGTAAATCAACTATTAACCCGATCTTTCACCCATCAAACAATAACCACTATGAACAAGACTTTAAGAATCACCATCATGTTGGTATTGGCATGTCTGCTGATACCCGGACAAATGTGTGCACAAAAGAAAAAAGCCGTGCGCAAGAAGAAAGCCGCTACGACGGCCTTGAAGACCTATCCCGCTCGCGACGACGCGTTTCTCCCTGATTACAAGCTGCAACCCGTCGGTCCCTATACTTCAGGTGATTTCGACCTCAATTACACGCTATTGCCCGCCCCATATTTCGAGGGACATGTGTTGAAACGTGACATGAGCCGCAAGCAGATACGTCTGAAGCAGATAGCATGTACCCCCAACGAAATCACTGACGAAGACGAATGGTGGGAGCGTGTGGGCGCATCTAAATATCCGTACCGTTACGAGAACTATCCCATGAATGAGGATCACCCGCGCTTCAAATACTCCACCGGGGGGTACTCGGTCTTCCTCTATGGGCCCGATTGGGGGCATGCCATGAAAATGGTCATCACCGACCCGGAGGAGAAGAATCTTTACGCCGCATACGACTTCACCAACTATCTGCTGGCGCCAGGTGCCTATAAGAAGAACCTTTTGGGTGCCACGCAAAGCATCGACGATGTGGTCATCGAGGGCAACGTCATGTATGTGGTATTCTCGACCAACACTTACAAGGATTCCACGCTAGGACAGACGGGCTATCTCACAGCCATCGATTTGCGCAACGACGAGACCATTTGGACCACTCAGCCCATGACGGCCAGTTGGCAGATGGCCATTGCCGGCAATTCCATCGTCTGTGGCTACGGCATGACCGACGAACCCGACTACGTGCATGTGGTGGATAAATACAGCGGTCAGCGTGTGCAACGCATCTGGGTGAAGAAAGCACCGGAATCGTTCGTGGTTCGCGACCACAAAGTCTATGTGCGCACCTATAGTTTCGACTATGTGTTCAGTTACTGATTTTTAGACACAAGTACACAAGTTTTTTAGGCATAAGGACATAGGAACAAAAGAAACTCCTTTTTGTTCAACCGATACAATCGGAGATGCTACCATCGTGGCGTCTCCGATTGTTGATATAGCATTGTATACTCGTCAAAGACTATTCTCATTCTGCCATTTTGTCGCCAGAAAATGTCATTGTGTCATGAATTGCGGGTTGGTACGGATGTTGCGAAATAATGGGCGAACACCGATGCTTTAAGACGTGTGGGGCCAACCATGGAGGCCCGTGACGCGGCGGAGGTGTGAGAGTGAAAAAATAATTTTAACCAACAACAAATAAAAGTAAAGGAGACACGCTATGTACAGAAATTCTTGGTTACCGGAAGTGTTCAACGATTTGTTCAACGCAGTGAATATGCCGAAGGCCAACGCCACGGCACCGGCCATTAACGTGCTGGAATCGGAAACAGGTTATAAAGTGGAAGTTGCCGCACCTGGCATGACAAAGGATGATTTCGATGTGAACATCAATGCCGAGGGCGACCTCACCATCAAGATGGAGAACCGTCACGAGGCTAATGAGGAGGACAAAAAAGCCCACTATCTGCGCCGCGAGTTCAGTTACACGAAGTTTGAGCAGACTCTCGTACTCCCCGACGATGTTGACAAGGAGAAAATCGGCGCTAAGGTGGCCGACGGTGTACTCACCATCACACTGCCCAAGATTGTCAAAGACGAGGTCAAGGTGGCAAGACAGATTAATATTGGATAAACAAGACTTGGGGCAGAGGTTTTAGGTTATAGTGTTTTAGCCTGTCGCCTCTCCCCTTTTCCCTCTCTTCACAGGAGGGAGTTTGCTGAATAAAAATGCCGATTCGCAGATTTTTTTGTGCGAGTCGGCATTTTTTTGTCTATCTTTGCACTGAAATCTGACTAAAATGAGTCAAAACACAACTGATATGAAAAAACTATTATTGATCTTGAGTCTGCTCATTGGACTAGCCTCTAACATGAAGGCGGCAGACTACAATTACCTTGTTTTCACGATGACCGACGGCACCACGCAAAGCATTACCGTCACCGGGTTGCAATTGTCGTTTACCGACGGCTACCTGACCGCCACCAACGGTACCGAAACCCTCACCATCCCCCTCACTGACATGCAGAAGATGGCATTCTCTAACGATGCCACAACGGGCATCAATCATACCGCCAGTCTTCCTTCAGATGGCGATGTGATGAGTTACTACACGCTAGACGGCAGGAAACTCAACGGCAAACCGACGTACAAAGGTGTCTACATCGTTAAGACCAATACGAAAACCTATAAAGTGACAGTAAAATGAAAAAGTTCTCTATCATATTCGTGGCCTTCATGCTGGTGTTGACAGCAGGGGCACAGACGCTCAATGTCAAGACTGGCAGCATGACCTATCTCTTTCCCGCTGTTCAGACGGGCGACATGGTGTATGAAAACGGCACTATGCTGACTATCATGGGCAAACAGTTTGCCGTGAGTGAGATTGACGGCATGACCGTTGACGATACGGCCGTCACTGACAATACCGTCAGCGTGACCTACAACGGCTCGTCGGCATCGGTCGTCATCAGCGGCAATGTGGCTCAATACCTCACCCCCGAGGTCAGTGGCGCACATGTATCTATCGCCCAAAGCGATAATCTAGCCGAAGAAATTACTTACATCCTGACCGGTGAGACCAGTGACGGTGAGTTCTATATGTCGGGCTCTTACAAAGCGACCGTAGAACTCAACGGCCTGACTCTGACCAACACCAATCCGGTTTATAGCGGGGCAGCCATACACATCCAGAACGGTAAGCGCATCAAGGTAAAACCACTTACCGGCACCGTCAACACCCTGGTTGACGCTGCCTCGGGTTCGCAAAAGGGGTGCCTCTATGTCAAGGGCCATGCCGAGTTTGCACAGAAAGGCACTCTCAATGTGAGAGGACGGGTAAAACACGCCATCAAAACCGGTGAGTATATGTCGCTGAAAAACGCTACCATCAATGTGATCGCCGCTGAAGGTGACGGCATCAACTGCGCGCAGTTCTTCCTCATGGAGAGTGGTGCGGTCAACATTGTCGGCACTGCTGACGACGGCATACAATGCGACTTGGAAGGTGACGCCTCGACCGGAGTGACCACCGATCATGAGGATGAGGACACCGGTAATATTTATATTGAGGGCGGTTCTGTCAACATTGCTGTGACTGCCAATGCCGCCAAAGGCATCAAGAGCGAGGGCGACATGACCATCAGCGATGGCGATATCATCATCAAAACCTCGGGCGGAGGCGTATGGGACACCGATAAGTTGAAGACCAAAGCTTCTGCCTGTTTGGGTGCTGACGGCAATATGACCATCAGTGGCGGTACGCTCAACCTGATCAGCACGGGTGCTGGCGGCAAAGGCATCAATGCCGATGGCGCATTTACTGCCACAGGCGGCTCGGTGACCATCAAAACGTCGGGCAATGCTGTTGTAGCCTCTTCGACAGGTTCACTTTCTACCGTCACTTCTTCGCAAATGCTCGACCGTTATGACAGTGACTATAAATCATCGCCTAAAGGTATTAAGGTCGATGGTGCCATCACCATCAGCGATGATGCTGTCATAGACGTGACCACAACAGGTGCTGGCGGTGAAGGTATCGAGAGCAAATATTCCATCAACATCACAGGCGGACAGGTGATTGTCAACGCCTCTGACGACGCCATCAACGCTTCGTACAACACCGGCAGCAACGGCTCCGGCGACTTGACCATCAGTGGCGGTTATGTCTATGCGCGTTCTACCGGCAATGATGGCATCGATACCAATGGTAACTGTTACATCAAGGGCGGACTTGTCTATGCCATTGGTGCTTCCTCGCCCGAAGTGGCCGTTGATGCCAATACCGAGCAGCAGAAGAAACTTTATGTCACAGGCGGCACCATCGTGGCCATAGGCGGACTGGAGCGTGGAAGCAGTTTGTCGCAATCCTGTTACTCAACGCAATCGTGGAACAGAAACACATGGTATGTGATGACCTGGGGCAATAACACCTTTGCCTTCAAGACACCTGCCAGTGGCGGCAACACTCTGGTCGTATCAGCCGCATCCACACCCACGCTGAAGTCGGACATCACTCAAACTACCGGCACGAATAAACTGACCCTTACGGGCGGCACCACTATTTTCGGCGGGGTTGGCATCTTAGATCCCGCTGTGAGCGGTGGCGTGTCAGTGTCGCTCTCAAACTATACTGGAAACGGTGGCGGCGGTCCTGGCGGCGGATGGCCTGGTGGTGGCTGGTAATAAACTGACGGGAGTTAAGATGACAAACTATCGTCTGAACTCCCGTTTAATACGAATTATACGCCAATATCGACTATTGTCTGAACTCCCGAATTCCTGAACTCCTGAACTTCCGAACTCCTGAACTCCTGTTAAAGAAGAAAACGCCAATATCGACTATTGTCTGAACTCCCGAACTCCTGAACTCCCAAACTCCTAATATATGTCTTGGTTGAAGAATCAATCATCAAATGAGAACCTGTTGTATCTGGTGGTGTGGGGCATGCTGTTTGCTGTCACACTGCTGAGCCTGTATGTGCGTACAGTCAGCGACAAAAGCGCCACATTCAATTGGAATGAGGTCCTTGTCGTGTGGAAATTGTTCGCGGTATATCTGCTGCTCTTCCTCATACACAATTTCCTGCTGGCACCGCTGCTCGTCTATCAGCACCGACGTGTGTTGTATTTCACGACCCTTATCGTGCTTGTTGCTGCGTTTGTCACTTATCAGTGTAGCAGCCGGCCCAAATTCAGGGACTTCATGGGAAACAGACCACCGAAGATGGAGCAGCGCTTCGACGGACCCCGCCAAATGGGTCAGCATGACAATCCCCCGCCTCAGATGGAAAATGGTGATAATCCTTCACTGCGAGATGGCCGGCCGGAACCGACGCGATTTCGCAGGCATCAGCCGCCACCCTTCATCGGTCAGCACGATATCATGGCGGTAGTGGTGCTCGTACTGATGTTCGCTGCCAACCTGGGCGCGAAATTGTATTTCCGCAACCGCTCTGACCATAAACGTCTGTTGGTGTTGGAGAAGCAAAATCTGGAGCAACAGTTGGAGTATCTGAAATATCAGATTAGTCCCCATTTCTTCATGAACACGCTCAACAATATCCACGCGTTGGTCGACATTGACCCGTCGAAGGCGCAGAATACCATCCGTGAACTCTCGAAGATGATGCGTTTCGTGCTCTATGAGAGCGACAAGAGCGGTGTGCCGTTGAAGAAAGAGTTGGATTTTATCCACACCTACATCAAACTGATGGGGTTGCGCTATACAGATAAAGTGAAAATTACGGTTGATATGCCCGCCGAAGTGCCCGACAAGACCATCCCGCCCTTGATGCTCATCTCCTTCATTGAGAATGCTTTCAAACATGGTGTCAGTTATCGGCACGAGTCTTTTATCGATGTGAAAGTTGAGGCCGACTCAGAGCAATTGCTGTTCACATGCCGCAATTCGAAAGCCGATAAACCCAATGAGGAGAAGGGTGGGGTAGGATTGGCCAATGTCCGACAACGCCTCAACCTGCTCTATGACCAGCGTTACACACTTCATATACACGACACTGCCGACAGTTACAACGTAGAACTAACCATCCCGTTATCATGATCAGATGTATTGCCATAGACGATGAGCCGCTGGCTCTGCAACAACTCGTCACCTATATCCAAAAAGTGCCGTTCCTGGAATTGGCGGCTCAATGTCAGAGTGCGCTCGAGGCACGTCAGTTCTTGGAGCATGACACTGCCGACGCCATTTTCTGCGACATCAACATGCCCGACCTCAACGGCATGGATTTCGTGAAGTCGCTGACGGTGCCGCCGCTGATTGTCTTCACCACCGCCTATTCGGAATATGCCGTCGAGGGTTTCAAAGTCAATGCTGTCGATTATCTGCTCAAACCCTTTGGCATGCAAGACTTCCAACGGGCTGCTCTGCGTTTGAAGGAGCGATTAGGGAATGATACGGCACAACCACGTCAGGACGACACTGCCAAAACAGCCGAGGAAGACGATGTGCTCTTCCTCAAAACCGATTACCGTATCGTCAAAATCAGCATCAGCGACATCCGTTATGTCGAGGCCATGAGCGAATATCTGAAGGTGTGGCTGGAAGGCGAGCGTAAACCCGTCATCACCCTCCTGTCGATGAAAAAGATGGAAGAGCGGCTGCCCGCTTATTTCATGCGTATACACCGCTCGTATATCATCAACCTGACCAAGATACAAGAAGTAAACAAGAACCGCGTTATCATGTGTCCGCCGGAAGGTTTGGAGAGAAATGGCAACACAGAGTCCGACTCCGAAGTCTATCTCCCCATCGGCGATATGTACAAAGAGCAATTCCTCGCCTATCTCTCGACAAAATTCATCGGGAAATAGGGTGCCGCTTCATCACAAGACCGCATCCAAAATCTCTTGGGCTGAATCTACCACGGTGAGACCTGGCGTGCCTTTCATCGAGCGGTAGCCCCAACTGACGGCTATGCCCCTGATGCCGCCGTTGGCTGCAGTTTTCATGTCTGTGGGCGAGTCACCTACCATGAGGGCTTCCTCCTGTGTGAGCCCCGCCTTGTGTAGAACCTCCTGCACTATCTCGGGCTCAGGCTTCAGCGGGTAACCGGGACGGTTGCCCAACACGCTGACAAAAGAAATTTCAGGGAAGAATTTCCTGATCAGATAATCTGTCCCCTCTTGGAATTTATTGGATGCGACAGCCAACAACACTCCGTTCCGGGAGAGTTGGCGCAACAACTGCTGCATCCCGGGATAAGGACGTGTATATACGTCGATATGGGCAGTATAATACGCCTTGAAATCGGCGAGTGCCTTGTCTATCAGCGCCTCGTCATCCTTACGGTCATCAGGTAGCGCCCTGATGACAAGATTGCGGATGCCGTTTCCCACCATTTTCATATGTTCGTCGCGTGTGTGTTGCGGAAAACCGCGCAGTCGCATGGCGTAGTTGACGGCTTCGCTGAGGTCATCTATCGTGTCGAGCAGTGTGCCGTCTAAATCAAACAATACCAGTTTATATTTCATCTTATTCAATTACCTCAATATAAAAACTAAATGGACGGAAACCGTCGTTGCAACTGATCATCGCACTCATCGGGTTTTTCATCCAGCCGTCGTAGAAGTTACCTTCCCCTCTGGCCAAAGACTCCACGAACTCACGCATGGATGACCAGGCCGAAGGGCACATCCCCTCGGGACATTGACCGTCGATGGATATCCATTGCTGTCCTTCCCTCACATCGCAAGTATGCTCAATGGGGTTCTCGTATTTCTCCATCAGGTCGGCATAGACCGTCTGGCGTATCGCGGTTATCCGTACTTTATTCATCTCTATTCCTGTTTAACAAGCCAAAGATACGAAATAATGGGAACAATAGCAAATAAACCGTCGTTTTTTCATGTTTCATCTTTATGGCGTCGGAAGATGTCGAAGATGTTGTAACTGATGCCGTTGTCATAGACATCCAGACCCTCATATCGTTTTGTCCATCTCACCACGCGTATGGTAATGGGAAGAACGATGATTTCGTAAACTGTTTTGAGAATCACCTGCGAGAGCATCATCAGGGGCAACTCCTCATTGGGCAGCACACCGTAGAAGGCCAACGGGAAGAACAACAGCGAGTCGGCTCCCTCGCCGAAAACGGTGCTGAGAATGGCGCGCAGAGGGAAACGGTGGCCTTGGTCGCTGATCTTCATGCGGCTCATGACATAGGCGTTGACAAAACTGCCCGCCAAGAAAGAGATGAACGACGAAAAGGCGATGCGGGGCGTGAGTCCGAATATGGCATGGAAACCCTCGTCGTTTTCCCAATAAGGCGCGCCGGGGATGGCGTCGGCCAGTGCCGCTATTCCCACAAAGACGAAGTTGACAAGAAAGCCGGTCCAGATGAGGATGCTTGCCTTGCGGTAGCCCCACACCTCGCACACCACGTCATTGAGTATATAAGATATCGGGAAGATTAGCAGACCGCCCGTAAGATGTAACGGCCCGAACACCATCTGCTTCGTTTCCAAAATATTCGATGCTATCAGGCACACCGTAAACACGATAGCCATTTGCATAAACAGCACCGACACGAACGTTTTTTTCTCCTTCATAGAATTCCGCGTTGAAATATATTACGCCGATTCACTTGTTTGCATGCAAATTTACACATAATTCAAAGAAATGCGACATTTCGTAAAAAAAAGAGATTTTTATTTGGGCTGTTTTCCTTCTTGCATTACCTTTGCATGGAGAAGGGGAGGGAAATAAAAATCGATAAATAAATATCCAATGAAAAAATTAGTTTTTCTTTGCCTTTGTCTGCTCGTGTGCGGTGGCGTGATGGCATTCGACATTCAGCATCTTCATCAGTTGGGGTTGCCGCAAAGTGCCGTGCCTGCCACCAAGTATTTCGAAGACCCGTTTGCCAGTGTGCCCCATGCATCGACCGACCAGGATTGCGAGAACAGCACTTTTCCAGGTCTGGAAGAACAGTACACTTTCTTTGTGGAGCGTTTGCCGAAAGCCGCTGACGACGATTTTTACCACATCAACCTGTGGATGTATAGCGCATGGAAAGACCAAGTGGTAAAAGTGCTGAGCCAGAAGGATCAATACCAAGACCTGTTCATCAAGGGCATCGACTGCATCATCGACAAGCAGCCGAAATTCGTCGAGCATACCATCGAAGACTCCGGTCAGACCGTGATGCTGCAGGATTTCGGCGAGGCTCCCGTGGTGATAGTGCAGGCCGAGTTGTTCAACGGCACAATGCATGCCTTCCAGACCACAATGCTCGTATACCCCTATACCAACGAGGTGAAGGTGCTGGAGAACGAGATGTTTGTGACCGTGTCTCACACACTCACCAATATGCTCATGGCGGCGGAAATGATGTTCGCGCAGGACTATATCATCACCACAAGCACCGAATCGCGTTCGGAAGAGGTGCCGCTCCGCGAGAACAATGAATACACATTTCTGTACAAGCAGTATCTGCGGCCCTTGTTGCATATCTACAACGCCAAAGGCCAACTGATGCAGACTGTCACCCTCCCCCAAGACGAGGTCGATATGGTGAGGTGAGAACAATTCACTTCCGCCACACTATTTTATTTATGCGGCAATGGGCTGATTCTCATGATCAGCCCTTTGTTTTTTCATCATTCTCAACATTCTTCTCAGCACCTTGTTTTTCTTGCTCTTCACACAGTTGCCATTTCTATATCCCACTCTCCGGGCTATCTCCTCCATTTTGCAACCGTCCACATAATAACTCTCCAATATCATTCTGTCCACGTCCTTCAACTTTCCCCAAACCATATCCAATTTTTCAAAAATCTCCTCGTCATTCTTCTCCTCATCCATCACGTCAAACATATCCTCAATCCCTCTTCCTGCCTCACCACATTTCACATAACCTCTTTCCATAATCATATTAAAACTCACCACGTC
>CAMJAO010000050.1 GCA_946403615.1 uncultured Prevotellaceae bacterium | reverse complement strand
GAAGGAGGGAGGCCCTCCACCCTAAACAAATAAACAAGAATCATGAAAAGAATTGTCATTTTAGGAGCGGCAGAAAGCGGTGCCGGAGCAGCGGTACTCGCTAAGAAAGAAGGTTACGACGTATTTGTTTCAGACATGTCTGCCATCAAACCACGCTATCAACAGCAACTCGATGACCACGGCATCGCATGGGAAGAAGGCCACCATACCGAAGAACTGATTCTCAATGCCGACGAAATCATCAAAAGTCCCGGTATACCCGACAACGCTCCTATCATACGCAAAGCCGTAGAAAAAGGCATACACATCATCAGTGAGATAGAGTTCGCAGGCAGATACACCCATTCGAAGATGATCTGCATCACCGGAAGCAATGGAAAGACGACCACCACGTCGCTCATCTACCACATCTTCAAGGCTGCCGGATATGACGCCGGACTGGCGGGAAACATCGGCAGGAGCCTGGCACTGCAAGTGGCGGAAGACCCACACGATTATTACATCATCGAGTTGAGTTCGTTCCAACTCGACAATATGTATGATTTCAAGGCCGACATCGCCATTCTGCTCAATATCACACCCGACCACCTCGACCGTTACGACAACTGCATGCAGAACTACGTCGATTCGAAGATGCGCATCATACAAAACCAGACCGAGAACGACAGTTTCATCTACTGGAACGACGACCCCATCATCAAGCGCGAGTTGGAGAAATACGACATCAAATCGGTGCAATACCCCTTCTCACGGCTGAAAGAGAACGGGAGCATCGGATACATCGAAGAGGGACAGTACAAGATAGAGACCCCCACCCCGTTCAACATGGAGCAGGAGGATTTGAGTCTCACAGGCGTACACAACATCTACAACTCGCTGGCAGCGGGCATCGCCGCTAACATCGCAGGCATCAAGAAAGACTTTATCCGCAAGAGCCTGAGCGATTTCCCCGGCGTGGAGCACCGGTTGGAGAAGGTGGCCACGGTGAGAGGTGTCAACTACATCAACGACTCGAAAGCCACCAACGTAGATGCCTGCTGGTATGCACTCGAGAGCATGAACACGCCCACCATTCTCATCGTAGGCGGAAAGGACAAAGGCAATGACTATACAGCCATCGAGGACCTGGTGCGCAAGAAATGCAAGGCGCTGGTCTATCTGGGAGCAGACAACGCGAAGTTGCACGCGTCCTTCGACCACCTGGGCATCACCGTGCGCGACACGCACAGCATGGCCGACTGCGTGGCTGCCTGCTACGAACTGGCCGAACCGGGCGACACCGTGCTGCTCAGCCCCTGCTGCGCCAGTTTCGACCTGTTCAAGAACATGGAAGACCGGGGCGAACAATTCAAGACACTCGTCAGAAACCTATAAGACATAATATCATCATTCTACACTCTTAAAACGACTGGGAGGGACAACGTGGAGATTAAAGGAGTCAACATCTTCAAAGGAAACAAAATCATCTGGATGGTTTTGTTTCTGCTATGTACTATCAGTATCATCGAGGTGTTCAGCGCCTCGAGCATGCTGACTTACAAAGGCGGCAACTACCTGTCGCCCATCATCAAACATGCAGCCACCATCATCTGCGGCATCGTCATGGCGGTATTGATTCTCAATATCGACTGCCGGTATTTCAAGATAGCCACTGTATTCTTGCTATTTATATCGTTTATCACCCTGATTTATGTCTTGCTGTGGGGTAAGGCCGAGAACGACGCCAGCAGATGGATAGGATTTGCAGGGTTCCAGTTCCAACCATCGGAATTGGCGAAAGGCACCCTTGTGCTCGCCACGGCGCAGGTGCTCAGTGCCATGCAGACCGAGAACGGGGCCGACAGCAAAACGATGAAATACATCCTTTACCTCTGTGTGCCTTTCCTGGTGCTTATCGCAGGCGAGAACTTGTCAACGGCCATCTTGCTCGGCGCCGTCATTCTGATGATGATGTTCATCGGTCATGTGCCTATTCGTCAGATAGGCAAATTGCTCGGCGTCCTCATGATTGGCGTGGTGTCCATTTTCGCCCTTGTGATGCTCGTCGGCGATGAGGAGGAGGTCAACACCAAGCAGCAACTGACAGAAAAGACGGTGAGCGTGGCCGGAAAGGACAACGGTGGCGAAGTAAAGAAAAAAAGGGGCGGTTTCTTGCACCGAGCCGACACTTGGAAAGGGCGTATCAAAGACTTCCTCAACAGCAAAGAAGTGCCGCCCGAGGAATATGATCTGGCCGACAATCAACAGGTGGGATATGCCAACATCGCCATCGCCTCGTCGCACATCGTGGGTAAGATGCCCGGCAACTCCGAGGCGCGCGATTTCCTGCCTCAGGCGTTCTCCGACTTCATCTATGCCATCATCATCGAGGAGATGGGCATCTGGGGTGCGGCCATCGTAGCCTTGCTCTACATCATCCTGCTCTTCCAGAGCGGACGTATCGCAGCCAGGTGCGCCAATAAATTCCCAGCCTATCTAGTCATGGGTCTGGCACTGCTCATGGTCACACAGGCGCTCTTCAACATGGCGGTGGCTGTGGGTCTCGCACCCGTCACAGGACAGCCCTTGCCACTGGTCAGCAAAGGCGGTTCATCCACTGTTTTCTGCTGCATCTACATCGGTGCGATACTCAGTGTGAGCCGCTCTGCAAAACAGCGTACAGACATCGAAGAAAACGGCAAGAAAAAAGCCGCATATGAAACGGTTGAAACGAATTGACATTTATTTGCAAAAAAAATATCTTAAACACAAAAAAAAGCAGTAATTTTGCAGACTAAAGTATGAGCAAGGCATTAAAAATCATCATCAGCGGCGGCGGAACAGGCGGACACATCTTTCCGGCCGTGTCTATCGCCAATGCGATTATGGAGAAAAGACCCGACACAGACATCCTCTTTGTCGGGGCTCTCGGACGTATGGAGATGCAGCGTGTGCCGGCAGCAGGATATAAAATCGAGGGGCTGCCCATCTGCGGATTCGACAGGAAAAACCTACTGAAAAATTTCGCGGTGCTCTACAAGATATGGAAAAGCCAGCGCATGGCTAAGAAAATCATACGCAAGTTTCAGCCGATGGCTGCCGTAGGCGTCGGAGGTTACGCATCTGGCCCTACCCTCAACAAATGCGCCGCCATGGGCATCCCGTGCCTCATTCAGGAGCAAAACTCCTACGCCGGAGTGACCAACAAACTGCTGGCCAAGAAAGCACAGAAGATCTGTGTGGCATACGAGGGCATGGAGCGATTCTTCCCCGCTGAGAAAATCATGATGACGGGAAACCCCGTCAGACAGTCATTGCTCGAGACCACCATCTCGCACGACGAAGCAGTCAAGCAATTCGGACTCGACCCCGCGAAGAAAACCATCCTGCTCGTGGGAGGCAGCCTCGGAGCACGCACCATCAACGAGAGCATCATGCGCCACCTTGACATGGTCAAGGAGTCGGGCGTGCAGTTTATCTGGCAGACCGGCAATTATTATTACGCCTCCATACAGGAGGAGATGAAGAACCACGAGGATTTACCCATGCTCAAGGTAACAGACTTCATCAGCGACATGGGTGCCGCCTATCGTGCAGCCGACCTCGTCATCAGCCGTGCAGGCGCGGGCAGCATCTCTGAGTTCTGCCTCATCGGCAAACCCGTCATCCTCGTTCCCTCACCCAACGTGGCCGAGGACCATCAGACGAAAAACGCCATGGCGTTGGTCAACAAAGACGCCGCGCTCTACGTGAAAGACGCCGAGGCGCCCGACACATTGCTCAAACTCGCTATCGACACAGTCAATGACAACCAGAAACTCGAGGCGCTGAGCACAAACATCAAAAAATTGGCGCTGCCCGACTCTGCAAGCATCATCGCCGACGAGGTCATCAAACTGGCAGAGGGCAAAGCGTAATCCAAACAGACAAATGGAAGCAAAAGATATCAAATCGGTTTATTTCGTAGGCGCTGGCGGCATCGGCATGAGCGCCATCGCACGCTATTTCCTCCATCAGGGGGTAGCCGTGGCGGGATATGACAAGACGCCCACGCCCCTGACACGCCAACTCAACGATGAGGGGGCAGACATCCATTACGAGGAGAATCCCGACCTGATACCCGACTGCTGCCGTGACCCAAAAACCACCCTCGTGGTATATACGCCTGCCATACCCGAGAGCCATCTCGAGATGGTGTATTTCCGCTCAAACGGCTTCGACATACAGAAACGCGCGCAGGTGCTCGGCACCCTCACCAAAGCCTACAAGGCACTCTGTGTGGCTGGCACACACGGCAAGACCACCACGTCGTCGATGTGCGCGCATATCATGCACCAGAGCAAAGCCGACTGCAACGCTTTTCTCGGAGGCATCACCAAGAACTACGGCACCAACTACATCCTTGCCGACAGCGAATATGTGGTCATCGAGGCCGATGAGTTTGACCGCTCCTTCCATTGGCTGCGTCCGTGGATTACGGTCATCACCGCCACCGACCCCGACCATCTCGACATTTATGGCACCAAAGAGGCCTATCTGGAGAGTTTTCGCCACTATACCACCCTCATTCAGCCGGGTGGAGCGCTGATTTGGCACACCGGACTGGAGATGACCCCCGACGTGCAGGAAGGCGTGCGCATCTACACCTACGGACGCGACGCAGGCGATTTCCATGCCGAAAACATCATAATCGACAACGGTGAGATCACCTTCGATTTCGTATCGCCCTTCGGACGCGTTGACCATGTGAACCTCGGACAGCCCGTACCTGTCAACATCGATAACGGCATCGCCGCCATGGCCATGGCACAAATGGCCGGTTGCACCGGTGAAGAGTTGAGACAAGGCATGGCTTCTTTCGAGGGAGTGGACCGCCGTTTCGACTTCAAAATCAAAAACGACCGCCATGTGCTGCTGAGCGATTACGCCCATCATCCGCAGGAGATTTACCAGAGCGCCAAAAGCATACGCGAACTCTATCGCAACCGCAAAATCACCGCGCTCTTCCAGCCGCACCTCTACACCCGCACACGCGATTTCTACAAGGATTTCGCCGACAGTCTGAGCCTTCTCGACGAGGTCATCCTCTGCGACATCTACCCCGCACGTGAGGAGCCCATACCCGGTGTGACATCACAACTGATATACGATGCGCTCCGTCCGGGCGTGAAGAAGCAACTCATCCACAAAGAGGATGTGCTGAAAATGGTCAGCGAGCGCGATTTCGACGTGCTCATCGTGCTCGGAGCAGGTGACCTCGACAACTATGTGCCCCAAATGGCAGAAATCATCGAGGGAAAAGCAGAACAATAGAACCCAATAAGGCCCAATAAGGCCAATAAAGAAAAAGATGGAATTCCTTAACAAACGCACCCTGTTCATCGTCTTGGATATACTGTTGCTGGTGTATCTGGGCATGGCGATGACCTCGTTCAACCATGAGGCCACCAACGGTGAGGAATGTGAGGAAGTCAACATCAAAGTCAGCGACAAAAACAACGACGGGTTCCTCAGCGCTGAGGACATCAAAAAAATACTCAACGTCGAGAATCTCTACCCCAAAGGATACATGATGAGAGACATCAACCCGAGGGCCATCGAAGAGACGCTCAAAAAGAACCCCTACATCAACGGGGCACAATGCAGCAAAACGCGCAACGGCAAAGTCAACATAGAAGTGACGCAGCGTGTGCCGGGAGTGCATATCATGAGCGAGAACGGCGAGGACTATTATGTCGATGAGATGGACAGCATCATGCCGTCATCCAATTTCACATCCAACCTCATCATCGCGACGGGAAACATCTCAAAATGGTATGCCCAAAACTACGTCGCCACTGCTTGCCGATTCATCAACGCCGACGAAACCTGGCGCGAACAGATAGAACAAATCAACATTCTGCCCGACAAGAACATGGAACTGGTGCCACGCATGGGCAACCACATTGTCAACATCGGACGTTTACCCGAATACACTGACAAAGAGAAGCGCATCGACGGCATCAACAAATTCCTGAAGAAAAAACTCGAGCGACTGGATAAATTCTACCGCTACGGATTGAGTCAGGCAGGATGGAACAAATACGCATACATCAGTTTAGAATTCGACAATCAAATCATTTGCAAGAAACACAGAAAGGAGGACATCATCGCCATCACACCGGCAAAAGATGAAAAACCGGCGGAAGAGGTAAAGGAGCAAGGTACAAAGAAAGAGCAGACAAGCCCCGGCTCTCTCAAGGGGAAAGAACAAGAGGGAAAGAAACAAGAAGCAAAGAAAGAAGACAAAAAGACAACAGGCTAAACCCGATAAAATATTAAATACGACAATATATGGCATTAAAGGAATTCATCGTAGCCATCGAATTAGGCTCATCGAAAATCAGAGGTATCGCCGGTAAGAAAAATACCGACGGAAGCATCCAGGTTCTCTCACTCGTGGAAGAAGATGCCACAGAGTGCATTCGTAAAGGCATGGTGTACAACATTGACAAGACAAGTCTTTGTCTGCAAAACATCATCAAGAAACTGAAAGCAAACCTGAAGACAGAAATCTCTCAGGTGTTTGTGGGAGTTGGCGGACAATCCATTCTCAGCGTGAAAAACGTCATCGTGAAGCAGTTGCCCGACGAGGAAATCATCACCGGCGACATGATCAATGAGATTATGGACAACAACCGTTCCATGATTTATCCCGACAAACAAATTCTCGACGCTATCACACTCGAATACAAAGTGGGAACACAATTCACCATCGATCCCGTGGGCATTCCCGCCAAGAGCATCGAGGGTAATTTCCTCAACATCCTGCAGCGTAAAGCACTCTACAACAACCTCGAGAAATGCTTCGAAAAGGCCGGCATCAATGTGGCAGACTACTATCTCGCCCCCATCGCACTGGCTGACTGCATTCTGAAGAAAGACGAGAAACGCCTCGGTTGCGTGCTCGTCGACCTTGGCGCAGACACCACTACCATAGCCGTCTATTACAGAAACATCATGCGCCATCTGGCTGTGATTCCTCTTGGCGCATCCAACATCACTAAAGACCTCACCACACTCAAGATGGAAGAAAACGAGGCTGAGATGATGAAACTGAAATACGGTTCCGCATACACCGACCCCGAACAAGAGGCAGATGAGGAGAAACCGACGACATATACCATCGAGGGCGACCGCACCGTGCCCATAGAGGAATTCAACAATATTGTGGAAGACCGTATGCTCGAAATTGTCGCTAATGTATGGAGCCAGGTGCCCGACGGCATCAGAAGCAAAATCATCGGAGGCATCATCCTCACTGGCGGTGGTTCACGACTGAAGAACGTGAAAGAGGCATTCGAACACGAGACCAAGGTAAGCAAGATCCGCATCGCCAATGACTCCACGCTCTCACTCTCGGGCAACATTGAGGAGCTGAATAACAACAACGGCATCTATAACACGCTGTTCGGACTGCTCAACAAAGGTGACATGAACTGCGCCGGCTCTGTACCACAGGATCTCTTCGACCAGCGTCCTGTCACTGGTGGTGTGAAACAGACTCAGGCTGAGTTGGAGCGTATCGAGCGTGAAAAGAGAGAAAGAGAAGAAGCCGAGCGCATCAGAAGAGAAGAAGAAGCTGAGCGCATCAGAAGAGAGGAAGCCGAGCGTGCAGCAATAGCACAAGAGGAAAAAGAGAAGAGCGGCTTCAAAAAGTTTCTTGACGGCGCTAAGGATTTCTTCACCAAACTCGTGTCTGAAAAAGACGAAGAGAAATAATACATAACCTAACAATCAAGAAAGATTCATCATGGACGAAAAAGATAAAAAACAAAGCCAAATAGAGCAGCAGACACTGGCATTCGACCAACTCCAGCAGAACCCGGAGAACAACTCCATCATCAAAGTCATCGGTGTAGGTGGCGGTGGTGGAAACGCTGTCAACCACATGTATCGCGAAGGCATACACGATGTGTCATTCGTACTTTGCAATACCGACCGTCAGGCACTTGACGACTCACCCGTTCCAGTACATATCCAATTGGGTACGGAAGGACTGGGAGCCGGCAACAAACCCGCCAAGGCACGCGCCGCTGCGGAAGAGAGCATCGAAGACGTGAGAAACATGCTCAACGACGGCACGAAGATGACCTTCATCACCGCAGGTATGGGTGGTGGTACCGGCACCGGTGCCGCTCCTGTCATCGCACGCGAGTCGAAGGATATGGGTTTGCTCACCGTGGGCATCGTGACCATCCCCTTCCGTTTTGAAGGAAATCAGAAAATCGACCAGGCTCTCGACGGCGTGGAAGAGATGTCTAAGCATGTCGATGCCCTGCTCGTCATCAACAACCAACGGTTGCTCGACATCTATCCCGACCTGCCTCTCGAGGAGTCGTTTGCCAAAGCCGACAACACACTGAGCGTGGCAGCCAAGAGCATCGCAGAAATCATCACCATGCGCGGTGTTATCAACCTCGACTTCAATGATGTGAAAACCGTTCTCAAAGACGGTGGCGTGGCCATCATGAGTAACGGTTACGGCGAAGGCGAAGGACGTGTGCGCAAAGCCATCGAGGACGCTCTTCACTCGCCGTTGCTCAACAACAACAATGTGTTCAAGTCGAAGAAAATCCTGCTCAACATCTCCTATGCCAACAGTGGCTCAGACCATCCGGGTCTCATGACCGACGAGATGAACGACGTGAACGACTTCATGAGCAAGTTCGGACAGGACTTCGAGTTCAAGTGGGGTATCGCCAAAGATCCCGACCTGGGCAAGAAGGTAAAAGTGACCCTGCTCGCCACCGGATTCGGCATCAAAGACGTGGTCGATGAAGAAGAGAAGGGTCGTTACACCCAAGAACAAATGAAGAAACTTGCCGAGGAGGAAGAGAGGAAAGAAAAGAACAACGAACGCCGCGAAGAGTATTACGGTGAGGGTGGAAGAAAGACCCCACGTCGTCGCAGACCGAACGTTGTTATTCTGAAGCCCGAAGACCTCGACAACGAAGAACTCATCCTCGCCATCGAAAACTCACCGACCAGCAAACGTTCGCGTGATAAGTTCAACGAGATAGAGCGTCTGGCCAGCGGCATCCAAGAGGAGGAAGCTGAACCTGAAAAGAAAGAGGAAAGCGGTAAAATCTCATTTTAAACCGAAACGCCATGGCACTGTTTGAACAAATCAGCGAAGACATCAAAGCCGCGATGAAAGCCCGCGACAAAGTGAGGCTGGAGACACTGCGCAACATCAAGAAGGTGTTTCTCGAGGCGAAAACCGCTCCCGGAGCAAATGACACACTCGAAGATGCTGACGCTCTGAAAATCATCCAGAAACTGGCCAAGCAGGGACGCGAGTCAGCTGCCACTTTCTCGCAGCAGAACCGTCAAGATCTGGCCGACGCCGAACTGGCACAGGTGGCTGTCATCGAAAGTTACCTGCCTCAGCAACTCACCGAAGAAGAGATTGAGGCACGCGTGAAAGCCATCATCGCCGAGACGGGCGCCTCCACCATGCGCGACATGGGCCGCGTGATGGGCATCGCCAGTAAGCAAATGGCAGGCGTGGCCGACGGTCGTGTCATCTCCGCCATCGTGAAGAAAAACCTCGGTTAAACTCTCGGAAAGGACTTTTTCGGAAAGACTATAGTTCTTTTCAGAAAGAAATTAGAACAATTAGAATAATTAATCAGAAATTGAAAGATTATTTCTGGCTTAATTATTCTAATTGTTTTTTATTATTGGTATCCGCTAAACTTTTCTGAAACTCCTGAACTCCAAAACTCCTTAAGAAAACGTCTCCTTCAGCACGTCGAGAGATTTAAGTTCGGGGAAGCCCGGAACATGGAGCCTGTAATATTGCAAGATGACCTCAAGGCATCGTGCACGTTCCGCGCGCGTCATTTTAAAAAGGTGCATTGTCTCGAAATTCAAACGCATGAGTGTGTTGATTTTGGCAGCCTCGTCAGAAGGAAGCACATGGGGATGCATGGGCGGACTGGTGCGGTAAGTGCCATCGAGCAGATCGAAATATGCCCCGACGCGATAGCCCTCTGTATTGGGGAAGAATCCCACAAACCGGGTGAGACGCATCATCAGCACCAAATGGAAATTCGGACAAGGCCCCTCCACCCCGTCGAGCCAACGCAGACTTTGTTCGAGATAGAGATAAAGCGGCTCATTTTCCTGTTCGTCGCGTGTGGCATGATACAGAAATTCAGCAAGGAAGAGCGCCAACGCCAGTTTCGACGCGTCGAATGGAATCGAGGAATAAGGCATGTTCACTGTAGCCCCTTGAATACGATAAAGCCCTCCCTTCACACGCGAATCGTATTCCACCTCGAGAATCGACAATGGCTGGAAAAGGTACGGGCGCATTTTGGCTCGTTTCGAGTTCGAGACACGCGCGATAAACGAACGGCGTGTCCCCTCATCAGTCAACATGTCAACGATGAGCGAATTATCACCGTATTTGATGCTGCGAAGAACGATACCACTGTTTTTTTCTACCATAAAAATGCGTGAAAAGATAGGGTTTTGAGGCAAAATACATGCAAAAATAGTAAAAAATACATACCATGACAAATTTTTTTATTAGAAAATTTTGGTGGTTCATAAAAATGATTTACCTTTGCATCCGCAATTTAAGCCGCTGGTCCCTTCGTCTATCG
>CAMJAO010000049.1 GCA_946403615.1 uncultured Prevotellaceae bacterium | reverse complement strand
TTTATCCCAATCTGAACTTTAAAACTATTTTTGTCGCTCCTGGAGAGATTTTCAACTTCTGGAAAAATCCACCTGTTGGTTCCTTGGAGGCATTGTTTGCGAAAGCTTCCAATCCATCACAATACAAGTTGAAAGAAGCTCTAAAGGTTGAACAAACCCTCTCCTCGGATTTAACGATGGCTGTGAACATACCATTCTTTGACTGGAAAATACTTAAATTCTCGATAGACGTTGGAGCGACTATCGGTATTTACAATAAGCCTTCCGAAAGTTACTATAGTGTTGAGGATAAATGTTTCCTCCCCATTTCCATTCATCCTACTACATCTATTTACAAAATAACAGGATGGCTTACAAATGAATTGGCAAAGAAATTCAAATCACTCTTTAAAGAAGAAGAAGTGAGCAAGTACATACCTATGGATGATGCCTATGGCGTGGGGTCGGTGCAGGGATTCAATACAATCTTGATTGTTCCCGGCTTGCCTGAATATGACCCGTCTGTTGATCCAACTCAGCCTAACTTCATAAATAATCATAATGAGGGGGTTGAGAATTCAGGTATGCCTCGCCAATCTCATTCCATGCAGTCAAAAAGTTTATCCCACTATATGCTTGATAATTTTGACAATAAATATGCTCAATATATCATTCAAAGGCATCCTCATTTAGGCAAGAACGTACAAAGAGACATCTGTACCTTCACGTTCAGTTTCAATAAAGATATACAAAATTTTGACGAAGGCGTGCAAATAAAGATACCTCACTATTATCCAGCAGGCGACCTTCTTGGTATTACAGAAGAAGGTGACACCCTATTCGTTGTTAGTGAAGTATGTAATTTGACTGCTCAAATAGGCGAAACCGATTTAACAAAGACACAACGAGGTGATTTTGAAATAACGGGTAATATCGGTGTTGACGATTTAATTCCTTTCGGGTTCCCAGAAAATCAGCCTTTGGATGTATATTTTTGTGAAGACGGCAGCACAACATGGCAATATATAGGTCCAGCTGGAGTACCTCTTAAAACGAATAAGATGGGTGCTTATATGATGGCAACTTCTATCAAAAATGATACAGAGGCTCCTCAGGTGACTGCTACGCTGAATGAAACAACAGGGCTGATGCACATTAACGTGTCTGACAATATCGGCATTAGAGTTAGTACGCTTCAAGTCTTAGTAAATGGTGAGCTAAGAGAAATATCGATGTTAAATGAGGCCAACTATGAGTTACAACTAAACGCGGAGGATTTGGAATATATGATAGTTGTCAATATTTCTGTCGAAGATATTTCAGGTAATACCGGAACTCTATTCCAAATATTCAATTTAGATAAACCTAGCAACTTGGATATACCCGAAAATGAGGTAGAAAAGAATACCGAAATTAGTTTGAATAGAAAACAATTGATTGTAAATGGCGCGAAAGCAGGTTCTATTGTTACAGTTTATTCTATCAATGGATATGTACAAGCCAAAACAAATGCAGATAGCGATGGCCATGCACAATTAACTTTCAACAGTTTGCAAGAAGGTATTTATATAGTTACCTTGTCAGAAGGAAAGTCTAAGAAGATTTATGTCAAATAGGCGACAAATGAAAAGACACCATCTCGTACCTTTGAGGTGGTGTCTTTTATTAATGTTCGTTATAACATGCTGTCGTTAATGCGGGCGGGCATAGAGGCACTGCCCCTACAAAGTGGATGAGGGAAATTCGGGAAATTCGTTGTTTATTAAAAGTTGAGGGTAGAAGGTTGAGGGTTTAGTGTTCTAAAACGACCTAATTCAAATGTAGGGACTTAGTTTATCTATGTCCGTTAATATCGACAAGAAACGATGTCTGCGTCAATACGGAGGGCATACATAAAGTAAGCCCTTACAAACGTGGAGAGACGAGTCTGCCAATTTGGCGGACTCGTCTCTCCATATTTAGGATTGAATACTATGCTGATTTAACTCCGGCCCTCTCTGAGGTCTTTCACGCGTACGGCTTTGCCTTCGCTGACGGGGAGTGAACCTTTCTTGACGAGTTTGACGCGCGGCGTGAGGAGAATCTCGTCTTTTAGGGCGCGTTGGATGCCACGCGTCATCTTTTGGAGTTCGGGATAAACATCGGTAGCCATGTCGTCGAGTTCCACCTCAACGGTCATGATGTCGTTGTCGTCTTCGGTGTCGAGGGTGATGAGGTAGTTGCTGCCGAGACCCGGGAACTGCACGAGAATCTTCTCGACCTGCATGGGGAATACATTGACGCCCTTGATGATGAACATATCGTCGGTGCGGCCCTTGATGCGGTCGATGCGACGGTGTGTGCGTCCGCAGGGACACGGCTCGTTGATGATGCGTGTGAGGTCGCGCGTGCGGTAGCGCAGGATGGGCATCATGTCGCGGTCGAGGGTGGTAAGCACCATCTCGCCCAGTTCACCGTCGGGCACGGGTTCGAGCGTGTCGGGGTCAACTATCTCGATGATGTAGTTGTCCTCCCAGAGGTGCATGCCGTTCTGATATTCGCACTCGAAAGCCACGCCGGGGCCGTTCATCTCGGTCATGCCGAACGAGTTGTAGGCCTTGACGCCGAGCATACGCTCAATGCGGCGGCGCTGCTCCTCGGTATGCGGCTCAGCACCTATGAAGAGAGTGTGCAGTTTGGTGTCTTTCGGGTCGATGCCTTCCTCGCGGAATACCTCGGCCAGACGGATGGCGTACGACGGTATGGCGTGGAGGCAGGTAGTGCCGAAATTGCGGATGAACTGTATCTGACGCTTACTGTTGCCCGCTGCTGCCGGCACGGTGGTGCACCCCAGTTTCTCGGCACCGTATTGGAAACCGAGTCCGCCGGTGAACATGCCGTAGCCCGAACTGTTTTGGAACACGTCGGTGTCGCGGCATCCCACCATGTACATATTGCGCGCGATCATGTTCGCCCACGAGTCGATATCATGACGGCTATATACCACGACGATGGGTATGCCCGTGGTGCCCGACGTGGAGTGTATGCGAATGGCATCTTTCATGTCGCCGCCCACCAATCCGAAGGGGTAGTTGTTGCGCAGGTCCTGTTTGGTCGTGAAAGGTATCTTACGTATGTCATCCACGGTCTTGATGCTGTCGGGCGTGATGCCCAAATCGCCGAGGCGCTTTTTGTAAAATGGTGATTTCAGACAAACCTCGAGGGTCTTTCTTAACTTTTCTGCTTGCAACTGCCGCAACTGTTCGCGTGGCATCGTTTCCAATTCAGGTTGCCAATATTTTCCGTTCATAGTTTATATTTGTTTATATTGGTCTATCCCCCACCCCATCTCTCTCGAGGGGAGGGGGCAGACACCAGGTTTTTACATATCTTGTTTTGTTGACGCGGTTTCTCTTATTTTCGAATACATGAGTCGTGCCGCCTGTTCGGGTGCTATTTGGTCGCCTAGAGCCTGATGCACCTCGTCATAGCCTTGGAGCATGGCTTGGCGGCCGGGCTGTCCGGGCAGGATGCGCCCCAGCTCACTGCGGATATTCTCTACCTTGAAGGTGTTTGCCACCAGTTCGGTCACCACTTCACGGTCGGCGATGAGGTTGACCAGCGAGATGTATTTCACCTTGAGGAGATGCTTGCGCAGGAAATTGATGACCACGGGTATGGGTGTCTCATAACACACCACCTGCGGCACACGGAAGAGCGCAGTCTCGAGGGTGGCCGTGCCGCTGGTGACGAGTGCCGCCGTGGCATGACTGAGCAGCGAGTAGGTGTCGTTGTGCACCAGTTTTACGGGTTGTCCCCCGATGAATTTGGCGTAATAGTCATCGTCGATGGCAGGAGCGCCCGCAAGCACCAACTGATAGTCCTCGAAGGTCTTCGCCGCCTCAATCATCGCAGGCAGATTGTCTTTGATTTCCTGTTTGCGGCTGCCAGCCAAGAGAGCGATTACAGGTCGCTCATCGAGTGCGTTTCTCTCACAAAAATGTCCGAAATTTTCAGCATATTCTTTTTGAAATCCGCGCACCTCATCGGCAGTGGGATTCCCCACATAGTGGATGGGATATTGGTGCTTTCCCTCATAAAAATCCACCTCGAAAGGCAGGATGGAAAAGAGTTCGTCCACATCGCGTTTGATGTTTTTGATGCGGTATTCTTTCCATGCCCAAATCTTCGGCGAGATGTAATAATAGACGGGTATCTGAAGCGTGGAATGCACGTATTTTGCTATCTTCAGGTTAAATCCCGGGTAATCGACGAGGATGACCGCATCTGGCCTCCACTGCTCGATATCCTGCTTACACTCCTTCATATTGCGGAAGATAGTGCGCAGATGCAGCAACACGGGTATGAAGCCCATGTAGGCCATGTCGCGGTAATGACGCACGAGAGTACCCCCGACGGCCTTCATCAGGTCGCCGCCGAGAAATCGGAAGTCAGCCGAAGTGTCAATATTTTTCAGCGACTTCATCAAGTGCGACGCATGCAGGTCGCCACTCGCCTCTCCTGCTATCAGATAGTATTTCAAATTTGGTTTGAGGTTTGAGGTTTGAGGTTTTAAGGAGTGTGGGAGTTTTGAAGGGGTTTTTACATAAACCTCTTTTCCAGTTCTGCCATCGACTCGTAGGCAGTCACGTCGATGCGGGTGGGCGTGATGGCCACATAGCCGTGGTTGAGCGCCCAGTTGTCGGTGTCGTCGCGGTCGGGCTCGTCGTTGGTGTACGATCCCACCATCCAGAAATAGTCATATCCTCTGGGATGCCGCATTTTCACCACCTCGTTGCCCCATGTACCTGCCGCCATGCGGCAAATCTTCACCCCGCGGAAGGTCTCCGCCACGGGGAAATTCACATTCAGGCACACGCCGTGTGGCAGTCCGTCGCGCAATACTTTCTCTGTGATGCTCCGTATATAGGGCCTCAGCGGCTCGAAGTCGGCATTCTCTTCATGGTTGCACAATGAAAACGCCACCGAAGGGATGTATTTCATGCACCCTTCGAGCGTGACGCCCATCGTGCCGGAGTAGTGGGTATTGACCGACCCGTTGTCGCCGTGGTTGATACCCCCGATGACCATGTCTGGCTGCCGGTCGGCACAAAACTGGTTGAGCGCCAGTTTCACGCAATCCACGGGTGTGCCGTTGCTCGACCATATCTGCAGCCCCTCCTCCTGATGTCGCAGGGTGAGCCTCAGATAATCCACCGCCGAAAACGCACAGGCGCTGCCCGAGCGGGCTGAGTCGGGAGCGCAGACCAATAGGTCTGCCATATCCCTCAACATGTCGATCAGACAGTTGATACCCTTCGCCTGGAAGCCGTCATCATTTGAAATAAGTATTAACGGTTTCTTAATTTTCATAATTTTTTTCGTATTTGCGTGCAAAAGTACGAAAAAACGTTTAAATAATCGGTTTCTCGCATTAAAATATGTAACTTTGCAAAAGATTTTGTGCGGGCTAGGCTTGGCTGAAGTGCCAAAAAGCAAGCAATCGGCCCGTATAAATAACAAAATGTAAGGTAAAAGATTCATATAGATAACTGAATGGGAAAAATCATAGCATTAGCCAATCAAAAAGGCGGTGTAGGAAAGACCACCACAGCCATCAACCTGGCAGCTTCGCTGGCCACACTCGAAAAAAAGGTGCTGGTCATTGACGGTGACCCCCAGGCCAACGCCTCCAGCGGACTGGGCGTAGATGTGCAAAACGTGGAGACATCCATCTATGAATGCATCATCGACAACATCGACGTGCGTGAAGCCATCTATACCACCGACATCGAAGGGCTTGAAATCATACCCAGCCACATCGACCTGGTAGGCGCCGAGATAGAGATGCTGAATTTGCCCTCACGCGAACGGGTCATCAGCAAGATGCTTGCACCGATAAAAGACGAATACGATTATATCCTCATCGACTGTTCCCCATCGTTGGGACTCATCACGGTCAACGCGCTGACTGCCGCCGACTCGGTCATCATCCCCGTGCAGTGTGAGTATTTCGCACTCGAAGGCATCAGCAAACTGCTCAACACCATCAAAATCATCAAGAGCAAACTCAATGCGCGACTGGAGATTGAGGGATTCCTGCTGACGATGTATGACAGCCGTCTGCGTCTGGCCAACCAGATATACGACGAGGTGAAACGCCACTTCCAAGAACTGGTCTTCAAGACCGTCATCCAGCGGAATGTGAAACTGAGCGAGAGTCCCAGCCACGGCATCCCCGTCATCCTCTACGACGCCGATTCGACAGGCAGCAAAAACTACCTGGCACTGGCCAAAGAGATTATTAACAGGAATTAGGGAGCCAATGTGGAATGAGGAATGGGGAATGGGGAATGAGGAATGTGGAATAATCGCTCGCGATGAAGAAGAAATGACAAATTGACACGCGTCCCATCACTCCCATAGCACCCATAACTCCCATAGCTGCCCGTCAGCAGACTCCTAAACCCCTGAACTTCTCCATTAGCGCACTATCGTCTTCACTCCTACACTCCTTCTTCAAAACTCCCTACCCTCCAAAACTAAAGTTAAAAATGGCAGTAAAGAAAAAATATAACGCATTAGGCAGAGGCCTAGACGCACTGATCTCGACCGAGGAAGTGCATACACAAGGCAGCAGCACCATCAACGAGGTGGCGCTCGACGACATAGAAGCCAACCCTAACCAGCCGCGACGCGAATTCGATCCCGAATCACTGCAGGAACTGGCCAACAGCATCCGTGAGTTGGGCATCGTACAGCCCATCACACTCCGCCAACTGCCCAACGGCAAATACCAGATTGTGGCAGGCGAGCGCCGTTGGCGCGCATCGCAACTGGCCGGCATCAACAGCATACCCGCCTACATCCGCACCATCGACGACGAGAGCGTGATGGAACTGGCACTGGTGGAAAACATCCAGCGTGAAGACCTCAACGCCATCGAGATAGCACTGGCTTACGCCCATCTCATGGAGAAAGAGGGTATGACGCAGGAGCGTGTGGCCGAGCGCGTGGGCAAGAGCCGTGTAGCAGTGACCAACTACCTGCGGCTGCTGAAACTGCCCGCCGAGGTGCAGATAGCCATGCAGAAGAGAGAAATAGACATGGGCCACGCCCGTGCGCTGCTCTCGCTCGACAGTCCCTCCATGCAACTCAAGGTGTTCCGCGACATTCAGAAGAGCGGTGCCTCCGTGCGCCAAGTGGAGGAAATGGTGAAGCGCATCAAGAACGGCGAGACGGCCAAACAGCGCTCGAAAGCCAGCGGCAAAAGCAGTCTGGCCGAGGAGTTTGACATGCTGAAAGACCGTTTGGCCACCTTCCTCGGAGCCAAAGTGTCGCTCAACATCTCTCCTGACGGAAAAGGAAAAATCAGCATCCCTTTCGCCAACGAGGAGGAATTGGAGCATATCATGCTCATGTTCGACAAAATGAAGCGATAAGGTGAGACGGTTGTTGACAGGCATATTGACCCTCGTCCTCGCCGTTGTGGCCGCCCAGACAGCGACAGCGCAGCAAACAGACAGCCTGAAGGTTGACTCTACCTTCATCTTGCCTGAGATGATGATCGACACCATCAGCATGGGCGACGGTCGTCTGGTGCGCCAAAAGGAGCATATCAATCTGGCCAGCCCCGACTCGACAGTGAAGAAAGGGCGCGACTGGGCCACTTGGCGGCCTGACCCCAAGAGGGCGCTCTGGCTGGCAGTGGTCTTGCCCGGCGCGGGCCAAATCTACAACCGCAAATACTGGAAGTTGCCCATCATCTACGGAGGAATCGTAGGCAGCATCTATGCCATGCGCTGGAACAACCAGATGTACCGCGACTACTCGCAGGCCTACCTAGATATCTGTGACGATGACCCCACGACGCAGAGTTACAACCAGTTTCTGCATCTGGGCATGACCATCGACAGTTCCAACGAGGACCGTTTCAGAAATCTGTTCAGGAAAAGGAAAGACTACTACCGCCGCTACCGCGACCTGAGTTTCTTCGTGCTCGTGGGCGTCTATGCCCTCTCTATCATCGACGCATACGTTGACGCGTCGCTCTCGGAATTTGACATTTCCGACGATCTCAGTCTGCGCATCGCACCAGCCGTCATCAAAGACGACCTCTACCGCAATCCCATGAAGGGAAGCGGGTTGGGAATACACTGCGCACTGACGTTTTAATCAGAATTCAAACAAAAACAAAAGTTTACCAAGAAAGTAATGAAGAAAAGTATCAGAAGCCTGATGGTCGGCCTGTTTTTAGGTTGCACTTGCGCATCCTACGCGCAATACTATGAAGACGACTCAGAAATCATCTTCACCGACGAACGAGGCAAGAAAGAGACGATTGAATTTCCACCGACAATGAACCCGATGTACAGTGAACTGGACAGTCTGCTGTCATCATACCACGCTATGACCTACCTGGGTCTCGACGAGACCTGCGACCCCGAATCCTATAGCCCCGAATACGGCCGCGAAGTGTATATCGACCGGTTGCAGCGCATGTCAACCATCATTGAGATGCCCTACAACGAAATCGTGCGCCGATTCATCGACCGCTATGTGCGTATGCGCCGTCAGGTAAGCGCCATGTTGGGTGCGTCGAACTTCTACATGCCCATTTTTGAACAGGCTTTGGAGTCATATGGAGTGCCTCTCGAACTGAAATACCTGCCCGTGATTGAGTCAGCCCTCAATCCGAAAGCCGTGTCGAGAGCAGGCGCCACTGGACTGTGGCAGTTTATGCTCGCCACCGGCAAACAATACGGTCTACGTGTCAACTCACTGGTTGACGACCGCCGCGACCCCATCCGCTCGTCATACGCCGCAGCACGCTATCTGCGCGACCTGCACCGTATCTTCAACGACTGGACGTTGGCCCTGGCAGCCTACAACTGCGGTCCGGAGAATGTGAACCGTGCCATCCGCCGCTCCGGCGGTCAGCGCGACTATTGGAAAATTTACCCCTATCTGCCCGCAGAGACCCGCGGATATGTGCCGGCCTTCATCGCCGCCAACTATATCATGACCTACTACTGCGAGCACAACATCTGCCCCATGAGCGCCTCGCTGCCCGAGCACACCGACACCATCGTCGTGACACGCGACCTGCCCATGCGTCAGATAGCACAAGTATGTGACGTGGACCTGAACATGCTGCGCGAACTCAATCCGCAATACCGCCGCGACATCATCAACGGCAACAGCGAACCCGCCACACTCCGTATGCCTATCGCCGCTTGCAACAAATTCGCTGAAAACGAGCAGTCTATTTACAGCTCACGCTCGAGTTACGCCTCAAATCACCGCCGCGAAGTGGAAGTGACCGAGACACGCAGCGGACGCAGCAGCCACAGCGAGAGCAGCAGCACGGAGAGCAGCCGCTCGGCATATTCGAACAACTACAGTTCGTCGGGCAGCCGCTACGGAAACAACAGCCGTTACGGACGCAGCGGACGCCATCATCAGACGGCACCCACACCGCCGCCTCCTTCAAGCAAGAAGAGCAGGCATCAGAAGGCCCCCACTCCACCGCCACCACCTGCTACCAAGAAAGGAAAGAACAAGGCGGCAACACCTCCGCCACCACCTGCTACCAAGAAAGGAAAGAACCAGAAGGCACCCACCCCACCGCCGCCACCCGCCAAGAAAGGAAAGAACGCCAAGCAGGAAGCACCCGTTAAAAATAACAAACAGGCAGCACCTGCCAAAAACAACAAGCAGGCAGCACCCGCCAAAAACAACAAACAAGCAGCGCCTGCAAAAAACAACAAGCAGGCAACGCCTGCAAAGAATAACAAGCAACAGGCCAAGGCCGCATCGAAACCCGCTCCCGCTAAAGGAAAAGGCAAGAAGAAATAGTACCATGTAAGACCAGGCGACCGACCTGCCTAACATCAAGAAAGGCAATAGTGTATGGATGAACTTAAGCCCGCCTATGACCAGGAGAAAGAGAACGCCGAGGAGAAGATGGTCAATGACGCCTTCCAACAACTGCTCGACTCCTATATCTCATCTCCCCACAGGAAGAAAATAGACATCATCACCAAGGCATTCAACTTCGCTAAGAAAGCACACCAAGGAGTTCGTCGCCTTTCGGGTGAGCCATACATCATGCACCCCATCTCCGTAGCCATGATTGCGTCGAAAGAGATGGGACTGGGATCTACGAGCATCTGTTGCGCGCTGCTTCACGACGTGGTGGAAGATACCGACTACACGGTCGATGACATAGCCAACATCTTCGGCGAAAAGATAGCGCAAATCGTTGACGGACTGACCAAAATCTCGGGCGGAATCTTCGGCGACCAAGCATCGGCACAGGCAGAAAACTTCAAGAAACTGCTGCTGACGATGAGCACCGACATCCGTGTCATTCTCATCAAGATATGCGACCGCCTGCACAATATGCGCACACTCGCCAGCCAGCCCGCCAACAAGCAATACAAGATAGCCGGCGAGACCATCTACCTCTACGCGCCGATAGCCAACCGACTGGGACTTAACAAAATCAAAAACGAACTGGAAGACCTCAGTTTCCGCTATGAACATCCCGACACATACGCCGACATCAAGCGCAAACTGGCTAAAAAATCCAAATCGCTCGACAAACTCTTCGAGAATTTCACTAAACCCATCCGAGAAAAACTCGACGAGATGGGTATCCAATATACCATCAAGGGC
>CAMJAO010000048.1 GCA_946403615.1 uncultured Prevotellaceae bacterium | reverse complement strand
CTTACTCTTCGTCCGTCACGATATAATTCACATATTCGCCCGGCTTTTCTTTTTCTATTCTTTTGGTTTCCTCTTTCTTAGCTTGTGCGCTGCGTTCCATGCGTAGCATCTCGTTTCTGCGCGTGGCCCAATGTTCGATGGAGAGGGCGTTCATCACTTCCGACACAGCATAGACAATCAAACAGATAGCCACGATGATAAGCGGCGCCTTTGCAGATGTCAGCGGATTGATGATGATAAACAAACCCGCCAAAAGCAGCAGGGTGGGAGCAGCCCAGTAGTAAGTTGCGATGGGAGTGTATTTGTTGGCTTGGTAGAGTGTGAAGAACTGGTTGAGCGCTCCGAGAATGATGATGCCGCCCAACACATACATAAACAGACTGATGAATCCGCTCGGAGCCAGTGTCAGACAGAGACCGAGAATGGTGCTGCCCATACCCACCACGGGTAGTGAGAATGTGGTGACGCGTTCCTTATAGTCTTTCGGTTCACTGGCCTGCTCCTTTTCGGCAGTGACAGTCTCAGGTTTCTCTTCCTTCTCCTTGAATTTCCGCTCAGTCTCCATGATTTTTTTCTGGTAATAATTGTAACAGAAATATAAACCGGTGAGCAGAAACAGAATGCCCATGGCTATAGAGGTGATTTTCAGCATACCAAGTGGGTTGCATAGTATCAGAATACCAATCACAGCGGCGAAAAGGGCGCGGAAATAAGAACTTTGGATGAATTTCATGACATGAGTGTATTTGTTACCGCAAAAGTACGATTATTATTTTTATTTTTGCTACTTTTGCACAAATTTTTTCCCACCCTTCTCTATATTTCTCGTTTCTCATTTTTCTTTTTTCATTTCTCTATATTCATGACCCGTTTGTTGTTAGTACGCCACGGACAGACCGTAGGCAATGTGAATCAGATATTACAAGGACAGGACCCCGGTGAGTTGAACGATGAAGGCCGCCGGCAAGCCGCCGAGGTGCGCGATAAGTTGACGGACGAGCACATCGACGTGTTCTTCTCCAGCGACCTCAAGCGTGCCATCGATACCTGTGCCATCATTGCCGAGCCGCATCACATGGATGTGAAGACCACAGCCTTGCTGCGCGAGCGCGATTGGGGCGATTTCACCGGCATGTTCATTCCAGACCTGAAAGACAAGGTCTGGCCCGCCAATGTCGAGACTATCGAGCAGATGAAAGACCGTGCCAGCCGATTCATGCAGATGCTTCGACGCGACTACCCTGACCAGACTGTGCTCGCCGTGGGTCATGGCATCATCAACAAAGCTCTCCAATCAGTCTATCACAACCGACCTATGCACGAAGTGGAAAAAATGACCAACGCTGAAATCCGTGAATTGATTTTATAATTCCTGTACCGTTCCTCCCATAGTGGAAGTCAGAGGCGGCTATGAGTCATATACACAATCAGGGGGCACCAAACGGTGCCCCCTAACCTTTAAGAGATATTGGATGACTTTTACAAATTAACTATCCTGAACAATTCTTACCTGAAACAAACTTTACCTCTCGATCAATTCTTAAATTCAATAGCCTGTGTCACCCTGAAAACATCTACAACACATATATAGAGTTAATTAACGGTGTCCATGTCCGCCGCCGCGTGAACCGCCTCCGAAGCTGCCTCCACCGCGTGAACCGCCTCCGAAGCTACCTCCACGTGAGCCTCCGCTGTGTGAACCGCCTCCGAAACTCGAACCGCTGCGTGAGGGTGATGAGCTCATGCTACGCGAGGGTGATGAACCCATGCTGCGAGAAGGAGTGCTCATGCTGCGTGAGGGAGAACTCATGCTACGAGAAGGTGATGTGCTCATGCTGCGTGAGGGAGAAGTGCTGCGCGGGGTGGTACCCATGCTGTGTGAGGGACGTGAGGTGCCACGGTCGAAACCACGCTGGGTGCTGCTCTCTGAACGCGGACGGGTAGTGCTGCGGTCGATATTGTTCTGCTGATGTGAGCGGCTGTTGTTCGGAGTGAAGGTGTCATTCCGGCGAGTGCCCTGAGAGGGAGCGTGGCCGCCATTGCCGCGGCTGCCGCCGTTGAATCCACCATTGTTGTGACGCTCGGGTGCAGTAGCACGGGTCGAACTCTCGCGGTTGCCGTTCGGACGGTTGTTGCCGTGGCCGAAGTTACCGTTGTTATCCCTGCGGTTGCCCATGTTGCCGCCACGGTTGCTGCTGCGGTTGGGATTGTGGTCGAATCCGTTGCGGTAGTCGCCGCGTTCGAATCCGTTGCGCATTCCCTGGTGATGATCTCTGCCTCTGTTCTCACGAGGACCGAAGTGACGTCCGTGATACCAGCTGCGACCGCCGTTGTGATGCCAACTGTGTCCGCCGCGATATACATAGAAGAAATGAGGACGGCCATAGTAGAAGTAGTCGCGATGCGGATAGCGGGCGTAGATGCCGAAGTGCCAGTAACCTGCATCCCAATAGATGGGACGATAGAAGTAAGTGGCGCTGCAGAACAGTTGATACTGCCAGTCGAGCAGGATGTAGCTCATATCCATATTACGGTAGTTCCAGTAGGCTCCGTAGAGGTCGGCACGGGTGTTCACGCTCAACAGGTAGTCGAGGTTGATCTCGTACGCTGCCTCATATTGATCCTCGGTCAGGTTCAACTCGTAAGCCATTTTGTCAGTCAGGAACAGCGCCTGCTGGCGGGCTTGCTCATATCCCATTGCGTTTGCCGATACTGTTACTGCGAACAGTGCTGTCAGGGCTACTAATAACTTCTTCATAGTCGTATGTTTTTTATTGTTTTACTTTTTTTACTTGTTCACGATGCAAAGAAACGAACAAATTTACACCTTCCAAAAGGATTTTCCCTAAAGTCATAGGGGAAAATCCCTATACTTATTGAATCTATCAATGGAGCACCTCCCAGACTCCTCCGAGGGTGAGAAACGAAGCATTTTCTGTGTCATTCTTATCAGGGCATCTGCCTGTTCTTTGCTCATCGCAGGGGTACTATTGTCTGAACTCCTACACTCCTGACTCCTGCACTCCTAAAATCAATAAAGGTGTGTGTTTTTAAGTTTCCAACCTTATAATAATATAATAAAAATCACGTTATCATAAAAACAACGGTCTTACTATGACAAAACCCATACTTATCATATTATTCCTCTTGTCGGCAAGCCTCGGATTTGCCCAAAACGACAATTCCGACGAAACGGGCCCGCTCAATCTGGCCGAAGGGTTAGAATACAATATCGAGGCTCAAGGCTCATTTTCAGGCAAGAAGACACCCTTGTGGCTCAATGCCAACAAATACGGATTGTCATCGCTCAAATCTACCAACGGTTATTTGCGTGCAGGTGTGGAACGTCCCCTCGACACCGACCGTGAACGCAAATGGGGTGTCGGCTATGGCGTCGATATCGTTGTGCCCTTCAATTACACCTCTAATTTTGTAGTTCAACAGGCTTATGCTGAGGGCCGTTGGTTGCACGGTGCACTCACGGTGGGTAGTAAGGAATATCCCATGGAGTTGAAAAACAACGAGTTAAGCAGCGGTTCCCAGACACTTGGCATCAATGCCCGCCCCGTGCCGCAGGTGCGACTGGCGCTCCCTGATTATTGGATTTTGCCCTTTGCCAACGGATGGCTCCAACTCAAGGGACATATCGCGTACGGATGGATGACCGATGCCGATTGGCAGCGCGATTTCACCGGAAAGACCAGCAAATATGCCGAGGGTGTGAAATATCACAGCAAGGCGGGATATTTGCGCATAGGAAATGAGGAGCGTTTCTTCCCATTCTCCGTAGAATTGGGGCTTGAGATGGCTTGTGTCTTCGGCGGAAAATCCTTCTTGCCGATGCCCGACGGCACCATGCAGGAGTTGAAGGGTGAGACGGGAGCCAAAGCTTATTGGCATGCTTTCAAAGCCGATGGCAAGGATGCGGGCGAGAGCACCTATACCAATTGCGCCGGCAATACGCTCGGTTCGTGGCTCATACGCATGAACTGGGAGGAGGACAACTGGCGGGCCAGTATCTATGCCGACAAGTATTTTGAAGACCACTCGTCCATGCTCCAACTCGACCGCGACGGTTATCAAGAGGGAGAAAACTGGCAGAAAAGTTCCAGCAAGCGTTTCTTGCTGTATGACTTCAAAGACTGGATGCTTGGCGCGGAGTTTCACCTCAAATATGATTGTCCCGTCAACACCGTCCTCTTTGAGTACCTTTACAGCAAATATCAGAGCGGTCCTATCTATCACGACCACACCATGACCATTGCTGACCATATCGGAGGTGTTGACGATTTCTACAATCACTATATGTACCCGGGGTGGCAGCATTGGGGGCAGGTCATCGGCAATCCGCTCTATCTCTCGCCAGTGTATAATGACGATGGTACCCTCACCGTTCAGAACAACCGCTTCTGGGCTTGTCATCTCGGTATTGACGGACGCCCCGCCGACCAGTTCAAATACCGCCTGCTCGCCACCTATCAGGAAGGGTGGGGCACCTATCACGACCCCTATCGCAAAAAGCACCACGGAGTGAGTTGCATGCTCGAGGGCACCTATACCTTCGACGAAGACACACCGCTGCTTGAGGGCTGGAGTGCCCGACTGGCATACGGCATGGATTTCGGAGCCATCAGGGGTAATCAATGGGGAGTGCAGTTCACGGTGGCCAAAAGCGGATTATTCAAAAGGAGGAAGTAACGATGAGACACATTTTCACGATAGCATTATTCACTGCAGCGATGGCGTTCGCATCCTGCGGCATGGAAATAGAGACATCAGGCAATGGTGACCTCGATGGTTTTTGGAATCTCACACAGGTTGACAGCACGGCTACAGGCGTCTCTGCTGACGTGCACGAACAGCGTCTGTTTTGGTCTGTACAGCACAAACTGTTGCAACTGAGTGATTATCAGAACCAAAACCCTATGTGTCTGCTGCGTTTTGAGAAAAACGGCCAGCAACTGACCCTCTCTTCGCCCTTCTTTTATAACCGCGATGAGGGTGACCAACCCATCGACGACATCTCCGTGCTCGCTCCCTATGGCATCAACGCCATGCCTGAGACATTCCAGATACAAAAACTCAATAGCAGCAAAATGGTTCTTAAAACCGACATAGTAACTCTCTATTTCACACGGTTTTAATACTATCCTTTTCTTCTCCTTAAAGCATCCACAGTTTCTCTTTCATCGGGATTTCAAATCCTGATGAAGCGAATACATGGATTTATATTCCAAGAAAAACGTGTTGCTTTTTTGTTGTCCTGATAGCCTACATAAATAGACAGATCAAGTCGGATGCAGAACTTACACCTCAGTGTTATTAGCGGTAGCAATAAAACTGCTCACCACACGGTGGAAGAGCACATAGATGATGATGTCGATAAGGATAATCCACGTCAGCATCAAACCGATAATCTCATACAAAAACAGGTTGATAACCGTATAGGCCAAAGCAAACAACAGGATTGTAATCAATGTCTGATGCTGGTTCATACCCGCTTGCATCAGGCGGTGATGGATATGGTTCTTATCGGCTTTGAAAAGGGGTTTGTGTTGTATCAGGCGCACAAAAGTAACTCTTACCACGTCGAACATCGGGATGATGAGCAGCGTGAGCGACAACATCAGACTGTCGGTCCGGTAGGGCATCACGTTGGGATTGTCCATGGCGAATTTCACAAACAGGAATCCAAGGATGAATCCCAGTGTCAACGACCCGGAGTCACCCATAAACAGTTTTGTGTTCTTGTCGGGCTTGCCCCAGATGTTGAAATAGAGAAATGCCGCCAGCACACCCATCAGACCCGCGATGAGAATGCTGTATGCCCACAATCCTTCCATCGAGAAACAATAAAGGAATCCACCCAGCGCCAGCAATGACAAACCGCCGGCCAGCCCGTCGATGCCGTCAATCAGGTTGATGGCGTTATCGATGAACACGATGGTGAACACTGTCAGCAGGAATCCCGCACAATAGGGTATTTCGTGGATACCCAAAAAACCGTAGAAGTTATTGATATACAGATTGCTCAGCGGTAAGAAACACGCGGCCACCACCTGCACAATGAATTTCGTCTGGGCCTTTAGGCCGATGATGTCGTCGATAATGCCTGTTATATAGATGAGCATCAGACTGATAAAGAACATGATGGTCCAGAGGCTGATATCCAGTTTATTCAGCCCAGCTTGGTAATCAAGGAAAAAGACGGACCCGATAAACGCCAACAGCATGCTCGGCATGAAACAGATGCCTCCCAAACGCGGGATGGCGTTGGCGTGCACCTTCCGCTCGTTCGGGATATCATATAGGCGCTTCCGTTTGCAGAAGTCCAGGATGAGGGGGATGGATATGGCCCCACAGCCGGCACTCAGCAGAAAAGCAGCGCTGAAATAGAGTATATACTGGTTCATGTCTTTTCACTTTCAAGAATAACAATATAATAACTCTAAAAGTGCCATGATTATTGTGTCGGCCATCGCTTTTTTCAACGGCTGTACCTACATGTCGCTCCTGTGCCCTCTGGAATCTAAAAAAATAGAAAGCAGATTTGTTTTTTCAAATGGTTTGTCTTATCTTTGCAGTCTATATCAAACAATTCGGAGTGCAAACTGAGAATCTATGCTCATAGCCATATTCTTCATATTTCTGGTCTGCGTCTCTTTTTCTTTCTTCGAAGAGAATCTAAGAAAAAGAGATAAACTCCTGCTCCTTTTGTTTGTCGGCGTCATCATGATTCTCATTGCTGGAACCAGAGGCGTTCTCGACACGCCCGACTCGGATAATTATGAGACACAGTTTAATGAAGTGTCTTCGCTTGATGCCAGCGACAGTTTACAAGAACCAAGTTTCACGTTTATCTCCTATTATGTCAATCTCTTCGGATTGGGGATCAACGGATTGTTTTTCATCTATGCCTTGCTGTCCATCCCGCTGAGAATCGGAGCTATCTGGAAACTGTCGAAACTGCCCATACTCACCCTGAGCATCTATATCTCATTCTACTATCAATTGCACGATTTGGTGCAAATCAGGTGCGCCGTGGCTTCGGCAATGTTCATGTTTGCTGTCTATTATAAGATAGAGAAACAAAAATGGAAAGCGTTGGCTTTTATTCTCGTAGGAGCGTTTTTCCATTACTCAGCCATAGCGGGACTTTTGATCTTCTTGTTCAACAACAAGAAACTTGAGACCCGTCACATCGTCATGCTCCTCGGTGTGCTCTTTTTCGGCGTTGCCTTCTATTTCTCCGGATTGGATTTCTCCGTTTTCCTGCCCGATGAACTGGGCGGACGCCTGCAGATATACCGTGAATTGAAGGAAAACGGCATTGAGGGCGATTTGGAGGGCGTGGCCTTCTATAAGAACCCGATGGTATTGACCAATATCGCACTCTATCTCTTTTGCATCTATTACCACAAAATACTTACTGAGAGCTACGAGTATCTGCCGTTCATGCTCAAACTCATGGGCGTGGCTTTCATATTCCTGCTCACCATGGGTAATATCAGTTCGGTGGTCTCAAGCCGCCTGTTCGAGTATTTCGATGTCGTCTCCATCTTCCTGTGGACTGCATTGATATATGCCTTCAAACCTGTTTCCGCTGGCAAGGTGATAGTCCATGTCATCTCTACGGCCAGAATAATTTACAGCGTGCTGATCTATACATTGCACTTATAAAGTGAGTTCTAACAATCCTGTCGATGATAACAAAGGGTCAAAGCCGTTCTAAACTGCTCGTCAAGAACATCCTCGCATCGTTCGCGGTGAAAGGATGGTCGGCGCTCATCGTCTTGCTGATGGTGCCGCTGACGCTCAAGATGCTCGGCGTGTACCTCAACGGCGCATGGCTGGCCATCAGCGGGGTGCTGGTATGGATTGACCTGATGGACATCGGGCTGGGCAACGGGCTGCGCAATGCCGTGGCAGAATACATCGCGCGTGATGACGTAAATAAGGTTAAAGAATCGGTGTCGTCATCGTTTTTCATGCTGGCTGTCATTGTTATTCCCATGTTTCTGCTCCTGTTGGCCGCCATTCATTTCTTCGACATGTATGCGGCTTTCGGCATAGACCGCAGTCTTTTCCCCGACCTTAACACCGTGCTCATTGTGGCACTGGCTATGACGTGCGGCACCTTTATTCTGAAATGCGTGGGCAATTTCTACATGGGGCTGCAATTACCTGCTGTCAACAACCTCATCATCTGCATCGGGCAGACATTGGCTCTCGTCCTTACCGCCATCTTCTATTTTCTCGGCAGCAGGTCGGTGCTCGTTGTCGTGGTCATCAACACTCTCTCGCCACTCGTTGTGTGGGCTGTAAGCACATTATACACCTTCCGCAAGAGATATCCCCAATATAGTCCCTCGTTCCGCCATGTGAACATGAAGATGACACGCGACCTCTGCTCCAAAGGTGTGCAATTCTTCATCTTGCAGATTTGCGGAGTCATCCTTCTGGCTTCAACCAATATCATCATCAGCAAACTGTTCTCGCCGGCCGAGGTGACCCCCTACCAGATAGTGTACCGCTATTTCAGTCTGGTGTTGGTGGTCTTCAATGCCATCTGCCTGCCCTTCTGGAATGCCACGACCGATGCTTATACACGCAATGACTTGGCGTGGATTCATCAGGCGGGGCGCAAACTCAATATGATTGTCGGTGCCGCTTTTGTCCTGTTGGCTCTGATGGTCTTGATTGCTCCGCCCGTCTATCGTTTATGGGTGGGCAGCGAGGTGCAAATTCCCGCCGGATTGTCCGCCAGCATGGCGCTCTATATCTTCATCCTCATCGCCAGTTTCCGCTTCTCCTATATCCTCAACGGCATCAATGTGTTGCGGATACAACTGGTGTTCACGCTTTTCGCCACCATCGTCTTTATCCCATTGGCATGGCTGGCGTGTAAATATGGCGGGTCCACCACCTGGCTCGTGCTCGCCATGTGTGCCGTGCAATGCCCCGGCCTGATTGCGAATATGTGGAAATGTCATCAAGTCTTTCGTCAAAAACAAACCTGACATGACCAACGACAAGAGAATACTTGCAGTGGTGGTGACTTACCATCCCGACCTGACCCTGTTGCAAGCGAACATCAGCGCTTTTGCCGATAGGGTGGGTGAGGTCTATGTCTGGGATAACACCCCAGCCCCTGACAATGCAAAAGTTGAGACTTTCCTCCGTCAGCATTTCAACAATGTAGTTATTGAAGGTTGGGGCGAGAACAAGGGTATCTCTTATGCGTTGAACCATGGATGGAAATATGCCCAGAAGCAGGGATACGACGTGGTGCTGACCATGGATCAGGACTCACGTTTCGAGGATTTCAGCACGTATCTGACCCGTGTCCAAAACAAATGGGTGAACGACGGTCTCTGCATCTGCGGTCCCACCCCCAACAGACCACAAGACCAGAAGCATGAGAAGAAAGGTTTCATTCCGAGCATCGCCATTATCACTTCGGGCATGCTTATCCCTATAGAACTCTTAATCGAGACAGGCGGTTATTGCGAGGATTTCTTCGTCGATGCCATCGACTTCGATTTCTGCTACCGCATCCGTGAAAAAGGGTATGAGGCATACATGGATCAGGAGAGCAATCTGATACAGGTTTTCGGCGAACCCCGTTACAAGAAGATTCTCGGCATGAAGATACACGGCTACGGCTACAGTCCCAAACGTGTGCATGGCATCTTCCGCAACCACATCATCACCTGGCGCCGTCATCATCATCCCGGCAAATTGCTCAGACATATCATCAAGCAATACTGCTTCAATTACATCCTCAAAGGGGTCTTGCTGGTCGAGGATAAAAAATGGGCCAAGTTGAAAGCCGCCTTCAAAGGGACAGTTGACGGATTTAAGTTCAAAATTAACGACAAAAGTAAATGAAAAGCCTGTCGCTCATCATCGTGACCTATCAGTCGGAGAAAGATATCTACGACTGCCTCCAATCCGTGTGGAAACACTGCGATATACCACAGGATGAGTTGGAGGTGATTGTCGTGGACAACAGTCCCGAGAGCGACGAGATGTTCTCAAGGCTCAGCGAACTATATGGCACCGATATCATGCTCATCCATAACACGCATAACGGCGGCTATGGGCAGGGAAACAATATAGGCATACAGCACGCCACGGCTCCGGTTGTCATGGTGATGAACCCCGATGTGCGGTTGGGCGAACCAGTGTTCAAAACAGTTCTGGATGCTTTTGCACACGATGAGCAACTGTGCATGTGCGGTATGCGGCAAATGTTGGCCGAAAACGTACCATGCGCCCCAGATGGCAATAATGCCCCAAGTAAACCAAACCCTCAACCTTCCAACCCTCAACCCGCCGTCAAGAGTCCGCTTTCCTTCGATTGTTCCCGCAGTATGAACGGCTATCTCATCCCTCTTGTCTCGAAGGTGTGCAACAGGTTTGGTTGGTACTGTCCGAAGTCGATGTACTTGCAAGGCTCTTGTTTCTTCATCCGCAAAGACAAATTCGTCGAGGCGGGACTCTTCGATGAAGACGTCTTCATGTATGGCGAGGAAGATGATATCCACTGGCGCATGAAACAGGCGTTTGGGTCAAGGTTCAAGTTTAACGGCCGTCTGCATTATATCCACCTCGCAATGAACCGTCCGATGGATCTCTCCACCGAGATGAAAATGGTGGCTTCCACTGTGGCGGTGCACAAAAAACGTGGAATAC
>CAMJAO010000047.1 GCA_946403615.1 uncultured Prevotellaceae bacterium | reverse complement strand
TCATGGCGGCTTCGCCTATGATGGTGGCGATGGAGAGGATGCCTTGTCCTCCCACTCCGCATAAGATAATATCAGTTTTCATGATTTTGCCTCCTTTGCTCTTTTCTGTTTCAAATGACGTTGCAATGTCTGCATGCACTCTCTTCTGGGGATGATGACACTAGTGCCCTTATACTCGATTTCCTCACGGATAATCCGTGTGATTTCAGGCATATTTTTAGGAAGCGGCACCACCACTTTGAGACGGTTCTCGTCAAGTCCCAATCCGCGGCAAATCGCCTCGAACTTGTTGGTACCGGCAGAATCTTGTCCACCAGTCATAGCAGTGGTGAGATTATCGCTGATGATGACGGTAATATTGGCATTCTCATTGATGGCATCAAGCAGTCCGGTCATACCAGAATGGGTAAAGGTAGAGTCACCGATGATAGCAACAGCAGGCCACTGCCCGGCATCGGCAGCACCTTTAGCCATCGTAATGCTGGCACCCATATCGACACAAGAGTGAATAGCCTTATATGGCGGAAGAAATCCGAGGGTGTAACAGCCGATATCACCGAATACGCGGGCATTGGGATACTCCTTGAGCACCTCGTTGAGTGCGGCATACACATCGCGGTGGCCACAGCCCTGACACAATGCCGGCGGCCGGGGTGCAACATCCTCACACGGGGCGTAATTCTCACCTGTTTCCATTCCAAGCGCCTTTTTCACGCAGTCGGGATTTAACTCACCAGTTCTGGGCAGTTCACCACTTAGACGGCCTTTCACGTTGAATTTGCCAGGTACAACACCACGGAGCATATCTTCTATAAACGGCTGGCCCTCTTCGATAACCAGAATATCATCGCACAAATCCGTCAAATTCACAACCAAGTCTTTCGGCAAGGGATATTGACTCACTTTCAATACGGGATAAGGACATCCTTCAGGGAAACACTCGGAGAGGTAGTTGAAAGCAATACCTGAAGCGATGATACCAAGGGAACGGTCTTTGCCTTCATAGAAACGATTGAAGGGTGATTTGAGAGCATCCTGCTCCAACTCTTTTTGCTGAGCGGTCACCACCACATTTCTTCTGCGCGCATTGGCAGGCAACAGCACCCAATTGGCAGCCACTGCATCATAATTCAAATCATTCTGAGGTCTGGGTTCCTCTTTCACCTCAACGACGGCACGGGAATGAGCCATACGAGTGGTGACGCGCATTAGAACAGGCAGTTTAATACGTTCAGAATAATCGTATGCCACCTCCATCATGTCGTACGCCTCTTGTTGAGAACTTGGCTCGAATGTCGGAATCATGGCGAACTTGCCATAGAACCTGCTGTCCTGCTCATCCTGAGAGGAGTGCATAGACGGGTCATCTGCAACCAGCACGATGATACCGCCGTTTGTACCTGTCATGGCAGAGTTGACAAAGGGGTCGGCACAGACATTCAATCCCACGTGCTTCATACATACGAGAGCACGTTTACCCATGTACGACATACCCAGTGCAGCCTCCATGGCCGTTTTCTCATTGGTACACCATCTGCGGTGCACATTCCGTTCTGCGGCGAGTTTCGACAACTGGATATACTCTGTGATTTCGGTAGAGGGTGTTCCGGGATATGCATAAACACCACTTAAACCAGCATCAAGAGCGCCCTGTGCAATCGCCTCGTCGCCTAATAAGAGTTTTTTCATAATGACAGATTAAAGTTAGTTGGTGATATTATTGAATCTTTACTTCCATTTTACTTTGCAATGCATGGATAAAATGCTCAATACGCATTTTCCACTCATCAAGTGTCCTGACATCGCCTTTGCTCCAAGCCGAGCCGAAATAATAGACGAATCGGTCGCCCGGTTGATAATCTTTCATGATACCCATGGCATGACCAGCGATGCCATTAGCGGGTTGTCCGTTCAACAATGCCTTCGTCTCAGAAATGCCGTTCGGGAAGAGTGCAGCGACATAAATCTGGAAATTCTGGGCTGCGGGATTGTCAGTAGGATCGGCATAAGCCACATAATCGCGCCCAATCGCTATACTCTGCGTATCCTCTTCATGGACAACAACACCAGTAGCCACATCTACGGACTGTGAGAGACCCTCATACCACACGGTCATTTTATTGAAGTTGGAGCCTTTGTCAAGACTGAGAATTCGGTGCTCGACCACATTCTTATCTCCGTTGAGTTCAACGGGATTGTAGGTCAATTCGACGGTAAATCGCAACGGACCGTTGTCAAGAATCCGATAATCCTTGTAGCAATATGGCAAAATCAGTTGACCATCTTGCATCAACGCCGGCGCACCACAACCGAGTGAGGGTCCCACCTTATAGCAATCAAGACCATAACCATGGTCGAAATGATAGGTCGTAGCAATTTCCATCGCCTTGGCTTCATCAGTCTTGCCTTCCTGTAACAATTGTTGTATTTTGGCATGATTCGAGAGCTCTGTCTTGTAACGTTTTTCCACTTCCAAATCAGGTGTATTCTTCACCCACACGTCAATGCCGAAAGCCCGTTCGCCAGAGCGTTGTAGTGCAGGACCGTAAAGACGGTATGCTGTTCGGTCGTTCTCCCACGCAATGTCATCGACGCGCTCAGGATATTGTTTACCAGTGACATATGTCTTAAACGCTTCAGGTTGCCCTGTCGAAACTGTATAGACAGCCTCTCCACAGGGGCGCACGGAAGCATCGATGAGCAACAGCCCATTGTAAGTAAACTGGTAAGGCACTTGCTGGCCGAGGCTGTTTTTCACGATGACAGGAGTGCCATAACTCACCCCCAAATGCTCATAGAGGTCAGCCGCATCTACTTCGGCCAACTCTTGACGCTGTTGTCGTTCGGTATTGGTGATAACAATCTTCACGTCAGCGGCTCTTAGATTGACGGGCAATGTGCATAAAGTCAACAGCCCAATCAAGATTTTTGTTTTTGTCATAGTTTTTATTTCGTTTGTTTTAACTGCTCAAAGAAGAAACTGGATATTTGACGCAACAAATGGGTACGTGTGTTGCCGCCATATATACTATGGTTCTTATTGGTATAGATAATCTCTTTGAAGTCTTTGTCAGCTTGTACTAATGCATCTGAATACTCGAATGTGTTTTGCGGATGCACATTATCGTCAGCCAATCCGTGACAAATAAGCAAAGCGCCGTGAAGTTTCTCTGCACGTTGTATGGGATTGGTGTCATATCCTTCGGGGTTCTCTTGTGGCGTACGCATGTATCGCTCGGTGTAGATACTGTCATAAAAACGCCAGTCGGTGGGAGGTGCGACAGCCACACCGGCACGGAACACAGGTCTGCCCTCGCTCATGCTCATCAACGTATTAAATCCGCCGTAACTCCACCCCCATATGCCAATACGTTCAGCATCAATATATGGAAGAGAAGCAAGATACAAAGCCGCCTCAACCTGGTCAATGGCCTCAAGTTCGCCAATTTTCAGATAAGTGCATTTCTCAAATTCTGCACCACGGCCGCCCGTTCCTCTGCCATCAACACAAACTACTATAAAACCGTGTTGCGACAGATATTGATCGAACAAGCCACCGCGCCCCATGGAACCGATGTTCCAAGAGTTGACCACCTGTTGGCTGCCGGGACCGCTGTATTGGAACATAATGACAGGATACTTTTTTCTCGCATCAAAATCAGCGGGTTTGAGCATCCAACCGTTGAGCGATACGTTCTGAGATGTATTGAACGAGAAAAATTCTTTTTCCGGCAATTGCGCTTGAGATAATTTCGCCCGTAAATCGCTGTTATCAAGAAGCGTCGTGAGCACTTTTCCATTCTGGTCGCACACATCGTAAACATAAGGCGTATTTCTGTCGCTCCACGTGTGGATGAAATATTGATAGTTTTTACTGAATTGTGCCTCATTGGTTCCGTCTTTGGGTGTAAGGCAGGTGGTTTTCTTCAAATCCGATGCGTAAACCTCGCGGTTCATAGGGTCTTTTCCCGCAGCCTGATAATAAACGACAGACGATTTCTCTGAGAATCCATAGACCTCAGTCACACCATATTTGGCATCGGTCAACTGTTGCAGAAATTGTCCTTTATGGTCATACAAATAAAGTTGCATGAAACCGCTGCGCTCACTGGGAATGATCAGATATTTTTTCGTGATGAGGATACCGTCGAGCACCTCTTCACGGACATATTTCTTGTCAGTCTCCTCCAGAATCTGCTTGCACTCCATGGTATTGGGGTTTGCAGATACAATGGTAAGGATATCCTGATGACGGTTCATCGTATAGAAAAGAACCTGCTGGGGCTGGTCAGTCGCTACGACACGGGGAATATATCCGTCGGGGAGCACGGGCACACGAATCTGTGCCGTTTTCTTCGTGTAGATGTCATAGCACCATGCCGTTACCGTTGCGTTCGTTTCGCCAGCCTTCGGATATTTATAGGTGTATTCAGCAGGATAAAGGTCTTGCCGTTTGTCAAAAAACTGGAGGGAAAAGGTTCTCACCTTCGACTCATCATATCGAATCCAACAGATTTTGGAAGCATCGGCATTGAACACAAATGCGCGGTCAAAGCCAAATTCTTCCTCATTCACCCAGTCGGGAATGCCATTTATCACTTGATTCTTTATCCCGTCGGAGGTGACTTGTGTCATGGAGAAGTCATGATCAATATCCACGAGAAATATATTGTTTTCTCTTACAAACGCCACATATTTGCCATCGGGCGACCATGTAGGCACTTGCTCCCTACCCTCTTTCGACAGCCGTCTCAGCGTTTTCGTTTTCAAATCATAAACGTAGAAATCGGCCGTAAACGAATGGCGATAGATTCTAACCGTATTTGTCTGGATAAGCATCTTGTCGCCCTTGGGACTCATCTTATAATCATCAAAATCGTCGATAGAGACATCTGCCACATTGAAGAGGGTGCCAACAGGTTTGCCCGTTTTCAATGAATACTTCTCGATTTTATCATATTCTTTGCTGAATGTGGCATAGTACTCGCCATCATCGAGCATGGTCAGCGACGACAAATATTCAGGCATAAATGCCCGACCTGTCACATCTTTAATAGTCAACGAGTCTCCCGCCTGACAAAGGCAAGCAACGACAAAGAAAAGACAAAATATCAACAGATTTTTTTTCATGAATGCAATTCGTGTGTTTAACAGGTGCAAACTTACACAAAAAATCTGATATAATGCCCGATATGACCGAAAAATGACAGGTTTTTACAGAAAATTGCGAATGATGGCTTTGCCTTCGGGTGTCAATACGCTTTCGGGGTGGAACTGTATGCCTTGGATGTCAAATATTCGATGACGGAGAGCCATGATTTGCCCTTCATCACTGACAGCAGTGATTTCCAACTCATCAGGAAAGTTCTGATTAGAAACCACCCAACTGTGGTATCTGCCAACGGTAATCCGTTCAGGCATGTCACGGAATAATCCGTCGCTAATCATCAAAGAACAGGGAGTGGCGACACCATGATACACTTCAGAGAGATTCTCCAAAGATGCTCCAAACACCTCGCCGATGGCTTGATGCCCCAGGCATACGCCCAAAATAGGCTTACGACCTGCGTAAGTGCGAATCACGTCCATCAGCAGTCCAGCCTCAGTGGGGATGCCGGGGCCAGGCGACAGGATGATTTTGTCAAAGGCCTCGAGTTGAGGCAATGAAAACTGATCATTGCGATAAACTGTAACATGTGCGCCCAACTCACGCACGAGATGAGCAAGATTGTATGTAAACGAATCGTAATTGTCGATGATAACGATATTCATTGATTTGAGGTTTGAGATTTGAGGTTTGAGGTTTGTGAAAGGTCGTCAAGGGCTTTAAGGTCTTTGACAACTTTTACATGGTTTCTGCGAGATGGATGGCTTTTACAAGTGCGCCGAGTTTGTTGTTGCACTCTTCCAGTTCATATTGGTCATTGCTTTTGGCGACAACACCACTGCCCGCTTGGAACCATAACTCACCGTTTCTTGCAACGAAGGTACGGATTACTATAGCCTGATTGAGTTGGCCGTCGAGTCCGATGAAACCGATACATCCGCCATATACACCTCGGCTATGAGGTTCCAACTCACTGATAATCTGCATGGCTCTAACTTTGGGAGCACCGCTCAATGTACCGGAAGGAAACGTGTCGACAAAGGCTTTGATTTGCGACTGGTTGTCGTCGAGCGTACCTCTGACACGGCTTACCAAATGAATCACATGGCTATAGAATTGCATATCCTTGTAGAATTCCACTTCCACACCATGACAGTTGCGTGACAAGTCATTACGAGCCAAATCGACCAGCATGACATGCTCGGCATTTTCCTTCGGATCATTGCGCAGAAATTCTGCGTTCTTTTTATCCTGTTCGGGATTTCCCGTACGTTTTGTAGTGCCAGCTATCGGGTCAATGTATGCAGAGTTTCCCTCAATGCGGCAATGGGTCTCAGGTGATGAGCCAAAGATACGGAATCCGCCGAAATCGAAATAGAAGAGATATGGCGAAGGGTTGATACTTCTCAGCGCACGATAGAGTTTGAAATCATCACCCTCATACCGTTGTATAAACCTTCTGGAGATGACAATCTGGAACACATCGCCACGCATGCAATGCTGGACACAACGGCGGATATTTGCCTTATGCTGCTCATCGGTAAGCGTAGACGATGTTTCACCTACCGGACGGAAACCATAAGGATGGATATTCGCCCTGTTCATGAGGCTTTCTATATCCGCCAATTGCTTTTCTCCCTGTTCTCCCTGTCCTTTCGGCACAAGTGTGACGATGGTCATTTGGTTATTGAAATGGTCAAAAACGATGATGTCACGATAGAGCACATAGAGGATATCGGGAGCATCATTCTCGGCCATAGTCTCATCTTCGACAGGGATATCCTCAAAATACCTCACGGCATTGAATGAAGTGTATCCATATAGCCCGCAAAAAGCACTTCCCTCCCCAGTCACATCGAATTGACGGATGAAAGAGTTCACGGCATTTATGACTGTGTCTTTAGCATGGCCTTTCACCGAACTATCGATGGTTTGCCGCTTGTCTATCGCGTCGGGAAATGAAGCGGTAATTACCCCATGCCCCACAGCAATACGTGCCAAGGGATTGATGGCGATGAATGAGCGCGCATTGTCATTGCCATGATAATCCGAACTCTCCATCAACACACTCTGCGGACATACATCGCGCAAACGCATATAAATGCCTACCGGCGTATGCAAGTCGCCAAGCAACCGTTTTGAACAGGCTTGAAACTCGTATCTTTTGTTATCAGAAATTTCCATACTCTTTTGCCAATGATTTGTTATTCAGATAGGTTTGTACATCTTTGTCGCCACGGCCACTGACTGTAAGCACGACCACGTCGTCGGAGTTGAAAGACAGTTTATTCAATGCGGCGAGTGCATGTGCGCTCTCAATGGCGGGTATGATACCTTCCAAGCGCGTCAGTTCATATCCCGCATATATCGCCTCATCATCGTTGACAGCCAAGACTTTTGAACGTTTTTTCACCGCCATATTCGCATGCATGGGACCAATACCGGGATAATCGAGTCCGGCGGAGATAGTGAATGCCTCTTTGATTTGTCCTTCATCGGTCTGCATTACGAGAGTCCGTGCACCATGCAAGATGCCCTCAGAACCACAATGGATAGTAGCAGCGGTGTAATCCGTGTCGATGCCATGACCACCTGCTTCCGCCAGCACGATACGCACCCGGAGGTCGTCGATATAATGATAGATGGTGCCAGCGGCATTGCTGCCTCCGCCTATACATGCAATAAGATAGTCAGGGTAATCACGCCCTATTTTCTCATTGAGTTGCCATTTTATTTCCTCAGAGATGACACTTTGCATCCTTGCTACGATATCGGGATAAGGATGCGGTCCCATGGTAGAGCCAACGAGATAATAAGTATCCTGGGGATGGCAACACCAATCGCGTATCGCCTCGGAACAAGCATCACTCAAAGTCATGTTGCCTGTGGTGACGGGGTGAACTTGCGCCCCAAGCATACGCATGCGCTCAACGTTGGTATGCTGGCGTTCCACATCGGTCTTACCCATGAACACCTCGCATTGCATCCCCATCAGCGCACAGACGGTGGCAGTTGCCACACCATGCTGTCCGGCTCCAGTCTCAGCGATGATACGGGTTTTACCCATTTTCTTCGCCAGCAGGATTTGGCCGATCGTGTTGTTGATTTTATGAGCACCAGTATGGTTCAGGTCTTCACGTTTGAGATAGATTTTGCATCCGTAGCGAGCACTCAAGCGTTTTGCCTCGTACAAAGGCGAGGGCCGACCTACATAATCTTTCAACAATGCATGGTATTCGCGTTTGAAGTCATCGCTTTCGATAATCGGCAGATAAGCCTGTTGTAAATCATGCACACATTTATATAGAATCTCTGGTACATACGCACCACCAAAGTTTCCATAGAAACCTTGTTCGTCAACAAAAAATTCAGACATATAGACTATAATATTAAAGTTGGGAATCAGACACTGGCAGTTGTTCCTTTTTCCTGTATGAAGTGCCTGTAAGAATACTGATAAGCGCCCCTGACTGATTGGTTACTCTGACCTCGCAGAAAGGAATGCGATGATGGTTGAACGTCTCGGTGGCCTCAGCGATGAGATGGTCTCCAGGAACCGCCGATTGCAAAAAGGTGATGTTGCTGGTGATGCTGAATGACAGTTGTCCGTGACTATTCATCACAGCGGCAAATGCCAAATCAGCCAAAGTGAAAATTGCGCCACCCTGACATACACGACCACCATTGAGATGATGCTCCGTGACAGTCATCTCCGCACGTGCATACCCTGGACGCACCTCGGTAAGTTGTGCCCCGGCCTCTGCGGCAAACCGGTCGTTCTTGTTCAAAAAATCAATTAGTTTCATGAGAAGGTATTTTTCTTGAAAACAACAATTATTGTTCTAACGCGGCATACAAACGAGTCATCGCCTCATCAGGATTATTGGTCTCATTCAGTAGTGTGACAAACTTAGAGCCGATGATGGCACCCGCCGCATTTTGCTGCGCACTCTCCAAGGTCTGACGGTTGGAAATGCCAAAACCTATCATTCTGGGATTTTTCAACCGCATGGCATTGATACGTCTGAAATACTCCAATTTCTGGTCATTAAAACTGGATTGAGCACCGGTAATACTTGCAGAAGACACCATATAGATGAAACCCGTGGTATGCTCGTCAATCATACGAATTCGCTCCTCAGATGTTTCCGGTGTAATCATCATGATGACACGGATATCATAGCGGTCGGCAATCGGTTTCACCTCGTCGAGATAATCTTTGAACGGCAAATCGGGAATGATTACGCCCGAGACGCCACAATCAACACAAGACTGGAAGAAACGCTCATAACCCAGATGCATGACTACATTGAGGTAGCCCATCAGTACTAAAGGGATGTTCACTTGGTCTTTGATGCTCTTCAACTGTTGAAAAATGATGGAGAGCGTCATGCCGTTTTTTAATGCGCGAGAGCCTGCGCTCTGGATGACCGGACCGTCAGCAAGAGGATCGCTAAACGGAATGCCCACTTCTATCATATCTATTCCTCGGCGCTCAAGAGTCTTTATCACCTCGGCTGTGCCATCGAGGGTGGGACATCCCGCACAGAAATAGATAGATAATAGTTTGCTGTCATCATTCTTGGAAAATAATCGGTTAATCTTATTCACAATCTTATAGTTTGAAATCATTATTATCAAATGTATGCAGCATGTCACCACTTATTCAGAAGTTCTCAATGCCTGCACAAAATCGCGTATGGCTTCCACGTCCTTAACAGCGGGAGCAGTCTCAAAACGTGAATTGATATCAATGCCAACGAACTTGGGATGATGAAAAGCCAAGATCCGCTCCACATCATCAGGTCCGATGCCACCGCTTAAGAGGAAAGGAGTATCACCATCATAAGCATCCAACACAGACCAGTCAAAATGCTTACCGCTGGCTCCTACTGTGGGGCATTTTGTGTCGAAGAGGAAATAATCGACTGCCCCCTCGTACTCATGGGCCTTAACGATATCTGCGGCCTGACTGACACTGATAGCCTTGATGATTTTCACATCGGGTGCGATGTCGGGCACCAATGTGCGACGCAGGTTCTCAATCATCGCCCGATTTTCACTGCCATGCAACTGAACGAAGTCGAGTTTAAAATTATAGACCCTCGTCACGATATTCTGAGGCATGTCATCGACAAAGACCCCTACCCGCTTGGGCAGCTCCGGTGCACGTTTAACATTCTCAAACTGTTCACCAGGCAATGATGAGTAATCCGGGATGATGCCAGCCCGCGAATGAATCATCTGCACAAAGCGAGGACTTTCAGGCCAAAAAACAAAGCCCATCCAGTCAATACCGATTTGTTCTACGGCGCGAATATTTTCAGGCTCGCGCATGCCACATACTTTGATAATCATGATTTTCTTTGAATAAGATTGTAACATTATAACGTAGAACAACAATCATTTATTTTAGACGAGCGATGAAATCTTGCAAAGCCTGACCGGGATCTGAGGTCTTCATGAAATGCTCACCCATGAGAAATCCACGATATCCGGCACCACGCAACAGTTTGACCGTTTCCGGGTCTGACAGGCCGCTCTCACTTACCTTGCAACCATCATACGGCAGGCGCGAGGCCAATATGAAAGAGGACTG
>CAMJAO010000046.1 GCA_946403615.1 uncultured Prevotellaceae bacterium | reverse complement strand
TGACATATACCGAGGCTCGTAACGAAGCCCTGTTCCTCAGCGACAAAATGGCCTATGAACTGGGACTCACCAATGCACAATACGATGCCGTGTATGAAATCAACTTTGACTACTTCTACAGCGTCAACAGCAGATATGATGTCAATGGCGTGTACTGGAGCCGCCGGAATCTCGACCTGAGCTATGTGCTCACAGCATATCAGTTCAACCTCTATACCACCATGGACTACTTCTATCGTCCGCTTGACTGGCACAACGGCGCTTGGCACTTCACGGTGTACCACCGCTATACCAACCGCAACTACTTCTATCGCAGCCGTCCTACGGTGTACGTGACTTACACGGGGGGCAGAAACAGACACTCAAACAGCTTCTACGCTGGATGGGCGAACAACAGGCCTGCCGCTCCGCACAAGGAGAACAACATAACTGTGCGCCACAACACCGCGCCGGTGGCTACTCGAAACCACGGAGAGGTGTTTGACCACAACAACAAAAACACGCGCAACAACCGTCCGGCCAACACTGGGCGTCCGACGACTCAGAACAACAAGCCGAAGAGCCGTCCGAACAACAACAGCAAAGGTACATTCGGGGGAAGCGCAGTACACAAGTAAGCATTACGCATAGTAATATATTTTCCTATTTGTTAGTTTGTTAGTTAGTTTGAATGATTTGATGTTAGGTAAAGTTGGAAAAGCCTTGGAAGTGATTCCGGGGCTTTTTCTTTAGCCCCCACCCCGACCCTCCCCGAGGGGAGGGAGTAGTTACAACATGAGTTACAATATCAAACGAAATAATGCACTGCATAAATACTACATAAGGCACTGCATAAATTACGAAATAAGCCCCTACATCACAGGATATAGGGGCTTTTGATTGACATGTTGAGGATGTCCTGCAACAATACGGTTTACGCTTTACTCAATACTCCGCCGATGTTTTTGATGCGGTGTGTGGCGACTAGGTGTTCGACAGCCATGCCGGTGAGTTCGTCTGTCTTTTTGCTGCGGCGGGCAAAACCGAAGGCTTTAGCCACTTGCAGGAGGAGAGCGGTGTCATAAGGAGTGGACACCTGTTGCTCGATAAGATGTTCGACAAGATTGAGCACCTCAACGAAAGGCAGATCCTCGGCATCGCGGTCGCCGGAGGTGCGATAGAAGGTGTAATTCTGGGCACTCTGTTGATTGGTCCAATAGCAAGGATTCTCGCGTGAGGCGGAGAAATCGCAGTATGCCACCTTGTCGGCCTCGCTCTTGATGAAAGAGATGATGCCGGCATTGAGACGCGGTATGCCGTAAATCTGGGCGATGCGCTTGGCCAACAATGACTGGCAAATCGGTTGCTCGTTAGCGACGATCTCCCTCAAAATACCGTCCATGCGTTTGTTTTTCAGCATCTCCAATGTGCTGTACTGGCTGCGCATGGCGTAATTCTTTTTGGGATAAGGCTTCTCTCGCTCATTGCGCACCTCGGTGATGATTTCGTCGGGTTTGACCCCAAAATGCATCAGCTGTGAGATGGTTGGCGTTTGAGGCTGTGCATTGGCGGCGGCATTGGCAGGTTGTTCGGCTTGCACTCCCCCACTTTTCTTCAGTTCCTCCAACGTGCTCTGTATCTGACGGATACAATTTTCACGCTTCATAAACCAATCCACTGCCCATACCTTCAACAGATTCCATCCCAGTCCGCGCAGCACGCCCGGCTGGGTAATTTCGCGGTCGCGCTCCGTTTTTGTGTCATAGTAGTTGTGACCGTCGCAGAGGATGCCGAGCAAATAGGTATCCTTGTCAGACGGATCGGAGATACCGATATCGATTTTGAAGTTTGAGCGTCCGATATGCGTGTCGGCCAAATAACCCATCTTACGCACCTCGTTGGCGATATCTTCAGCGATATCGGTCTGTTCATTTTTCTGCGTCTGCGACGATGACACGGCGATGCGTCCGCTCTTGGCAAACTCGAGGAAACGTTTCAATCCCTCGACACCTTTCGCTCGGCTCCGGTTGAGGTCGATCTGTTCGGGCCGCAAGGTCGAAAACACCAGCATCTCATAACGGGCCCGGCTGACCGCCACATTCAGGCGGCGCTCACCACCGGCATTGTTGAGCGGTCCGAAGTTCATCGACACCTTGCCTTGTTTGTCAGGACCGTAGCCGATGGAGAAGAGGATGACATCACGCTCGTCGCCCTGCACATTCTCCAGATTCTTCACGAAGATAGGCTCGGCGGAGTCGTAGGCCAGCGCCTCGAGTTTCGGTTGTTTGCTCAGTTCATCGGTCAGGATGTCCTCAATGAGGTCTTGCTGCACCTTACTGAATGACACGATACCGATGCTGAGTTTCGAGAGTTCGGGGTCGGACAATCGGCGCACCACCTCGGCCACGATGGCCTCGGCCTCAGCACGGTTGCTGCGTGTACGTCCGTGGTCGTAGGTTCCTTCTATGGGGAAATACTGCACTTTCGACACCCTGTCATCGACTGACGGGAAGGTGTAAAGTTTGCCGTCGTAATACTGTGAGTTGCTGAAAGCGATAAGGCTTTCATGACGGCTGCGGTAGTGCCATGTGAGATAATGCGAGGGGATGGACAGTGTGATGCAGTCGTCGAGGATACTCTCCATGTCGTCATTCTCGGCATCGGCCTCATCCACCTGTGTGGTGTTGAAGAAACTGGTGGGCGGCATCTGATGCGGATCACCCACGACGATGAGCGCCTTACCGCGTGCGATGGCACCCACAGCCTCGCTGGTAGGCATCTGCGACGCCTCGTCGAATACCACAATGTCGAATTTCTCCTGATTCAAGTCGATGAACTGCGCCACACTGATGGGGCTCATCAGCATACAGGGGCACAGGCGCGGCAACAACGTAGGTATCTGGTCGATGATATGACGGATGGTGGCGCCTCGTCCTCCCGAAGCGATGAGTCGTTTCAGGATACCCATCTCAGAGTTGGTGGCTGCTTGCAAGATCTGCGAGGGTATACGTGAGGCCAAACGGTAATAGAGGGCTTTTTTCGTCAAATCCTGGAATTTTGCCGACATATCGCGGAATTTCTGGATGGCGTCTTCGTACAACATACCGTTGAACATCTGCAATTGCGGGTCGCTGTCAATCATCTGTGCCGCCAACATCTTATATGCGCCTTTCAGCGTGGCACGGCACGCCTCTTCGCCCGTATGCGCTCCGTTAACGATATAATCGACGGCGTTGGCCAGATGGCGCTCGTTCAGATGGCGTTTGCGCACGCACCACTGTGACCAGTCGCGCGCCGAAGCCATATTATTCTGCCAGACAGGTATAGATTCGTAGAGTTGGGTCAGCGTCAACGTGGGATTGAGGGCGCAGATATCCCTCACACTCGCCAGCGCATTGCTATACTGCTGCATGGGGATGGTATCAACCTGCCTCAGTTGCTGTTCGTTGACGCGGAAGCCACCAAATCCCTCGATTCGACGGTATTGGCGCAACATCTGTAATAGTTGCGGTCCGTTGCGCAGGGTGGTCTCTATCTGCTGCCACTGCTCGCTGCCGTTTTGCCCGAAATAGCCGAAGAGATGCGCCGTCTGCGGATTCTTCTCGGCTGTGAACCGACGCAGTTGCTGATATTCTTGCAGTTGGGCGAGCATCGGGTCAATGTCAGCGGCGGAAATATCTTGCCGATACACCCGCATTTTCTTGACAAAACTGCGTTTACCGAAGAATTTGGGTATGAACCACTTATCGCAAATGCGCTGCCATTCCGATTTCAGCTCCATGACATTGCTGTCGAGCAGTTCGGGCGCATATCTTGAAGTGAGCGCCGCTTTCAGTTCGTCACGTCTGCGGCCTTTCGCCACGGTGTCGAGCCATTCGCCCGTCATGGCGGAGATACCGGCGATATTGAGTACATCGTTGTTGATGACCGGAGTATTTTGGAGCAGTTGCATGAACTGGTATGCCCAAGCGATGCCTCCGGCGGTATCGGGCACCTCGATGCCGAACTGTTGGCGTATGGCTGCGATGCATTTGCTTACGGGCGACAACAGCGGCATAAGCGAGTTGAGGGCGGCAGCAATACGTTGCTGACCATTGACACTGCCGTCGAGGATGTCGAGTCCCTTGAGCGGATTACGACTGGGATGGCCTGTAATGGCAAACACCGTGTCGGTCTCCATAAGTTCCGCCTCCACCTCTTTGAGCGTCTGCGGATTGAGGCTGGCCAGGAACGTCTGATCGGGAGTCAGCTGGTCTTCGCTGTCAATCGCCACATAACGCGTGATGAGCTCGTAGAGCGTCAATCCGTTGGGACGCAAAGCATGCAACGCCTCGATATATCCGATCAGACTCTTACGCTGTTCGAAGAGCGCTTTCGACTCCGCCTTGTACTCGTCGGGCGATTTGATGCGTGTGATTTCCAACGCCATATTTAGTTGGTCCAACAAGTGTTTCTTTGTCACCTTGTTGGAATGCAATTCCAGGCAGAAAGGCTCGATGCCGATTTTCTTCAGTCGTTTCTGCACCACCTCTAGCGCCGCCATCTTCTCTGCCACGAACAGTACACGGCGGTCATGGTAGAGCGCATTGGCTATCATGTTGGTAATGGTCTGACTCTTACCGGTTCCAGGAGGGCCGTGCAGGATGAAACTGTGGCCTTCGCCACTCTCGATGACAGCCTCTAACTGTGAGGAATCGACATCCACGGGTATGGCGTAGTCGCCCGGCTCGGTGGTCTGGTCCACTTCGCGCGTATCAGGCGTTGGCGGGTCATTGAAATTCACGAGCCGTTTTTGCAGTAGGCTTTCGATAATGTCGTTCTCGCGCATTTTCTCGGCATTGTTGTGGATATCGTTCCACATGACAAATTTGCTGAACGAGAACAATCCGAGCAGCGACTCTTCGATGACCTCCCAACGGGGATGGTCTTTGATGTTGGCCCGGACAATGTTGAACACCGTCTTCACATCGATGCCCGACTCGTCGGTTGGCAGGGGTGACAGGCCAGAGAGCACTATCTCGTGCTGTTGGCGCAACATTTCCGACAGGGAGGTGTTGAATGTCGGGTCTTCTTCGCGTGTACGGATGATGTAGGTATTGGCATTACGCCGGATGATATCCACGGGAACGAGCAACAACGGGGCGAAACGCGGACGGATGCTTTTCTCGGTCTCATACCATTTCAACATACCGAAGACGAGGAAAAGCGAATTGGCGCCATTCTCCTCCAAAGCCGTGCGCGAAGTGCGGTAAAGCCCTTTTAAGGCATCACGCAGTTCCGTTTCACTCAGGTAAGAGGGCAGTTGGTTGTGCTTGATACATTCGCCGACAATGGTCTCCAGTTGGTCGCGATAAACCTTAGAGTCATAGACACCATATTCATTGGGTTCTATCAGTTTATTGGTCGGTGAAGGAAGAATGGAATAATCCTCGCCCGCTTGCAAGTGGTCTTCCAAATGGTCGATGTCGAATGACATGAAGGGCACCAGTTTCTTGCCGATGCGCATATTGATGAGGTTGTTGCGCAGAGAGAAATCAAGCAGTTTGCGCTCCCAAATCTGTTGTCGGCTCGACACACCGGCCTCGCCCACAGGAATATCCACCTGTGTCTGGTTTTTCACGTCTTTGGTCACATGGTCATGTTCGAGCCCGGCATTCTGCCACACCCCGTTCACCTTCACGGGCAGAGGACGTATCTGGTCAAGACGGCAACGGTGCACATCGACGAACAGTTCGAAAAGTTCAGGACTCTGGTATATGAGATTTTCCGCTTTGCGCACTGCTTCTTCGAAGGACACGCCTTGCTGGGTGATACAGGTGGTCTCCAGTATCACCATCTCGTTGATACCGTCTTGTATACTCTTGGTAAGCACTGACACATCGTCGCCGAAGAGCTGTGGATAATGATGATCGACCAACCAACAACCCACGAAAGCGTGGCCCTTACAGATGATTACCAACGGATTCAGTCCGGCCGCTTCGAGGCATGACGCCATCAGAAGCGTGGTGTCGAGACAGGTGCCGAGTTTGTTGGCGAGGATTTCCTGTGGCAAACGTATGCGCTGGCCAGTACGCTCAAAACTTGCCGGCGGGGTGCAATAGACGATACTCTGTTCGCGTAGCGCCTCATAAAAGGCCGCCACCTGCGCCCTGACACGGTTAGGGTCTTGCGTCTGATATTCGTCGAGCGCAGACGAACCCGTCAGGCGTTCCAGCACCCGGGCAGCGCTCACCATCACGGGAGGCAATTCGGGGGCATTGGGCATGACGAATGACGCGATGAGTTCAGGCATGATGGCGGTGCCCGGCCATTCGTTGAACGCAAGCAGGCGCAGAGGATAGGCATGGGTAAACAGGGTTTGCCCGCCCATTTGCACCGTGATATTATAGACGGTGTCGGCACTCTCGCTCAATTCGCGCAGTTGGTCGAGATCGGGCGCCACCGTGACTCCTTCCACGCGGATGGTCATACCCCGCTCGATGAGGTCAACATGTGCTACAGCCGTTTGCACCATCTCACCATCAACGGTGACGGTGAGATCGCGCCAGTCGTCATCATCGTCGTTGTAAATCTCAAACGATTCCACGCACTGTTTACCGTTTACGCTCATCGAGTAGTTCAGGCACGGGAAATATTCTATACGGATGTTTTGATCGGTTAGTAGTTCTTTCATGGGAAGGGGGTTTTAGGAGTGGAGGAGTGGAGGAGTGAAGACAATAGTCAACTAATGGGGACTATGGGAGCAATGGAGACTATGAGTAATGAGAGAAATGGGTATTGTGGGAGGGGTGATGAAAAATGGAGTGATTTTAATAAGATGCAGTGCAGGGAATGCCTTGGGCTATGACGCGGTCGCGGATGGCATCGAGTTCGGCAGGAGTGGCTTTGGCCAGGTCGTTGTAGGGGGTCTCGCGGTCGATGGTGTAAATCATCACACTCTGGGGACGGATACGGCCGATGGCTTCCAACCAAGGAGCGACAAAGGCCTCGGTGGTATTGTCGAGGTCGCCCTCGGCATCATGACCTTTAAGAAACATGGTCTGGATGATGACATGCCCCTCAAACCTCGCCAAGTCGTCGATGATGCGCTGCACATCGTAGCGGGGCGAAACGGGCCGGTCAAGCCGTCGGATGTAATCGGGGTCGATGGTGTCAAGTTTTTGGATGTTGTTGTCAACGCGCATCAGTGCATCATGCACCTCAGGGCGGTGAATCATGGTGGCATTGCTCAACACCGACACTTTGGCTTGAGGGAAATAGCGGTCGCGCAAAGCCAATGTGTCGTCGATGATGCCAGCGAAGTCGGGATGAGCCGTGGGTTCACCATTTCCGGCAAAGGTCAACACGTCAGGAGCGGGACCATTTTCGCGCATGTCTATAAGGCGCAGTTCCAGGGCCTGACGCACCTCTTCACGGGTAGGAAGTTTCCGCATAGGCCGATGGTCGCCGTTGAATCCGCACTCACAATACAAGCAATCGAAGGTGCACACCTTGCCATCGCCTGGCAGCAGGTTGACACCAAGTGAAACGCCCAGTCTCCTGCTCTTGACGGGTCCGAAGACGGGCGATGGATAAATAATCGTACTCATTGCCCACAAAGTTACAGATTTTTCATCAACTTCATGCGTTAATTGTAGTTAAAGTGTTGCTTTCCGCGTTTTTTTTTTGTATCTTTGCATTAAATTTTGGTGTAAATAGCCTTATAATGGGAAAAAAACGTAAGAAAACCCGCGGTAAAAGCAGACTGCAGGTTGTTACATTGTGTGTGAGCACGTCAATGGTGCTTATACTTTTAGGATTAGTGGTTTTCACCGTATTTACGGCTCATAATCTCTCGGATTATGTGAAACAGAATCTCACTGTGAGGATGACGCTTTCTGACGAGGTGACCGACCCTGAGGGCGAGATGCTCTGCCAACGATTGCAGACCAGGCCCTATATCTCAGATTTGCAATATTTTACGCGCGACAGTGTGCTATCCGGTCTACGCGAGGATTTGGGCACTGACCCGGCAGAGTTTGTGGGTTACAACCCGTTTGCAGCAGAGATTGATTTTCAATTGCAGGCCGACTACGCCAACACAGACTCTCTGAAGTGGATCAGCCAGGAATTGCAGCAAAATGCTCAAATAGCCGAGGTGGAGTTTCCTGAGAACTTGATTGACAGCGTTAACAGCGCTTTGAAGAAAGTGGGTATCGCATTGCTGGTACTCGCCGCTTTATTGCTGTTCATCTCCTTTACCTTGATCAGCAACACCATACAGCTGTCCGTCTTCTCACGCCGGTTCAGCATTCACACCATGAAACTGGTGGGTGCCTCGTGGTCGTTTATCCGGTGGCCTTTCCTACGTCAGGCTGTGGGGCTGGGACTGCTCTCCGGCATCATCGCGCTCATCGTTTTAGGTGCAGGCGTCTATTTCCTCTTCCAGTATGAGCCTGATGCCTATCTGGTCATCACTTGGCGTGTGATGCTCTTCACTGCCATCGCAGTGGTGGTCTTCGGTGTGCTCATCACAACGGTATGCTCATGGCTCTCAGTGAACAAGTTCTTGCGCATGAAAGCCGGTGAGTTGTATCGATTCTAATTGTTTATAAGCAGTAACGACGGGATTGGTCCAGTCATATGCTTACCCAAAAACGCGGATAACATATAAAAATCATGGATAAAAGAAATTTTGCATTTGACCGCACCAACTTCATCCTCATCGCAGCAGGGATGATTGTGGTGGTCTTAGGGTTTATACTCATGTCCGGGTCGTCATCCTCTGAAGAGGCCTTCAATCCTGACATTTTCAGCACGATGCGTATCAAAGTTGCGCCTATCGTCTGTCTGGTGGGATTCTTGTCGCTCATCTACGGCATTGTGCGCAAGCCAAAAGACACAGAGGAGACGAATACTTCTGCTGTAGATCCTACAAAAGAGATGTCAGCAGTAAAAGAGATGACAGAAACAAAGCCCTTTGACATCGACAAAAAAGAGGCGACGAAACCCTATCAAATACAAAAAAAGCAACAACGTAGAAGATGACAATTCTTGAAACTATTATCATAGCCATCGTAGAGGGACTGACAGAATTTCTGCCCGTATCCTCCACGGGACACATGATTATCACACAAAATCTTCTGGGCATAGAACAAGGCGACGCTTTCGTACATGCGTTCACTTTTATCATCCAGTTTGGCGCCATTCTCTCGGTGGTATGCCTGTATTGGAAGAAATTCTTCCATATCGACCACTCCCCGGCACCCGCAAGCAGCAATGTCCTTCAGAAACTGATTCACAAATTCCGTTTCTACTGGCTGTTGTTCATTGGTGTATTGCCGGCCATCGTCATCGGTTTATTGGCCAAGAAATCTGGATTGCTCGATTGGTTGCTCGACAGTGTGCTGGTTGTGGCCATCATGCTGGTTTTGGGAGGAGTTTTCATGCTCTTCTGCGACAAATGGTTCAACAAAGGCAAGGAAACGAATCAGGTAAACGAGCGCAGGGCGTTTAAGATAGGTCTCTATCAGTGTATCTCCGTCATTCCCGGTGTGTCGCGCTCCATGGCTACCATCGTGGGCGGTATGACACAAGGACTGACTCGCAAGCGCGCGGCAGAATTCTCGTTCTTTCTGGCAGTGCCCACTATGGCCGGAGCCACCCTGCTCGACTTGCTCGACCTTTTCAAGGAAGACACATCATGGGCCACAGGGCACAATGTCGCCATGCTTATCCTCGGATGCGTGGTGGCGTTTATCGTGGCACTGCTTGCCATGAAATGGTTTGTCAATTTCCTTACGAAATACGGTTTCAAAGCCTTCGGTGTGTATCGCATCATCGTCGGCGGCATCATCATCGCCTTGCTGCTTGCCGGGCAATCACTCGCAATGGTTGACTAAGAGAGACGGATGGATTTCGCAGAAGGAGTCATCATACCCATCGACAAGCCCTATGGCATGACCAGTTTCGGGGCGTTGGCACATGTCAGATATGTGCTCACGCGCTATTTAGGCGTAAAGAACATCAAGGTAGGACACGCCGGTACGCTCGACCCTCTGGCCACAGGAGTACTGATACTCTGCACAGGCAGGGCCACAAAACAGATTGACACACTGCAACAAGGGGTGAAGGAATATACCGCCACACTGCAACTGGGCGCCACCACACCATCATTCGACATGGAACACCCGGTGGATGCCACCTACCCCACCGACCATATCACGCGCCAACTGATAGAGGACACACTCGGACAGTTTCACGGAGAAATTGAGCAAGTGCCACCCTCCTACTCTGCTTGCAAAGTCGATGGCAAAAGGGCTTACGATGTGATGCGCAAGGGAGGGGATGTGCAACTCAAGTCGAAAATCCTCCGCATAGACGAGATGGAACTGACCGATTTCAACGCCGAGAAAATGCAGATGTCCATTCGGGTGGTCTGCGGCAAAGGCACCTACATCCGTGCCTTGGCACGCGACATCGGCGAGGCACTCCACAGCGGAGCCTATCTCACAGCGTTGAGGCGTACACAGGTGGGTGACTTGCGTATTGAAGACTGCATCGCGCTCGACCAATTCCCCCGATGGTTGCAAGAACATGGCGAAGGGGCGGGAAACGCTGACGCCATCGCAGAGAACATTCCCTGGAAAACGAAAATAATTACACCAAAAATACAATGAAGTTATCGCAATTTAAATTCAAACTGAATGAAGAGCAAGTAGCCCTTTATCCGTCTTATCACCGCGACGAGTGCCGGTTGATGATTATCCACCGCAAGTCGCAGACGATTGACATGTATAAGACCGATGAAAAGGGGAAACCTTTGAAAGATAAGAAGAAAAAG
>CAMJAO010000045.1 GCA_946403615.1 uncultured Prevotellaceae bacterium | reverse complement strand
AAATCTCACAAATCCACACAAGTCAAGCAGAATTAAAATCTGGAAGATTTGATAAGATTTGAAAGATTTCTCGCCGAAGGCGACTCTATTGAAACTGTAGATTTGGAAAATTTAACTACCGCTTCGCACGTTTAACGTCGATTCTCGCCGAGGCGACTATATAGATACTAAAGATCATAATGAAAAAACGGAAGAAACGGGTGCAGAGCACGTCCTTGGATGCATTCAAGGCCATGCGACGGGGAAGCCGTGAAGCCGAGCAGGAATTGCTTGGCCCGGGGTTTCATTCCACTCACAAGGTGCACCGCTCAAAAAAGACTTACACCCGAAAAGAAAAGCACAAAAAAACAGAAATATGATGTTTGAGGACTCGAGACACGGCCAATGCATGAGTCCATCATCGTGCTGTAGCCTGTCTGACAAAAAACATCATCGTTGACGGCATACCGCAGATCGCTCTAAACTACAGACGGCTGAATTCTGTGAAGAGTGTGACAAAAGGTTTCCTTTTGTTAAGTTTTTTGCGTTAAAATGTTGCGATTTCAGCAAAAAAACAGTATATTTGCACTCTCAAGATTGATTCTGCAGAGTAATTGACGACTTTCTATATTCAAATATATTATGAAAAAAACAGTATTGATAATGGCGGCAGCCCTTTCCCTCTTGATGGTATCTTGCGGGAATAAACAAACCGAGCAGACCTCTGATAAAGCAAAAAAAGAAAAAGTCAAAGCGAGGAAGAAAAAGGCTTCTAAGAAAGAGGCTTCCGAGAAAGAGGCTCAAGCATCCACGAGCGGGATAGAAGACATCGAGCGCGTATGGCTTTCAAATGACATAGACGTCGATTCCGGCGACATTACAGCAGACATCGAAACTTTCGCTTGCGCCTTCTGCGATGCTTATCCCGAATATGAACCCAACGAGGCTCTCTGTAACTATCTCATTGACCCCGAAGAATATGACCCCGAAGAAAACGGCTTCTTCATCGACAATCAGATAAAATATGGGTACATCTCCGTACGTCAGGAAACAGAACTTGACTGGCTGACCACCTGCTGTTACTGGAACCGCAATGACGGACACAAACTGTTTGCCGTGTGGATGGCTGAGGAACATGAGGGTGATTTTAAGGACGCCCACCTGCTCTTGTTCTACGACTATGACCCCGAAACAGACATCATGACCCCGGAGCCAAAACTGACAAGAAAAGTGGAGAGAGCTATGGAAGATTTCGACTCTTACGACGTCAAACTGCCCGCAAAGGGTAAAAATATCGAACTCATTGGTTACGTCTACGACCACGACTCGGCAGAGAAAACATACTATATGCTCCATTGGAACGGATATGATTTCGAAATGGCGGCTGGATAAGGATTTCCATCAGAAAACATCTATTCTTAACTGGTAATAAGAATCGGGTTAAGGATGACCATCTATGACGAGATGCTCATTCTTAACCCGAACTTTTTCATTCGATCGAAGATGACACGAGGATATCTTTCACTTGATTATCGTCATTGGCGTTACCCTCATATACACAGCGTGCGGCTCACTTGGTGAACCGCACGCCGACTATACATTCTATTCTTGCGCTCAACGATGTAACTTCATCTCGTAGGTCTTGTTAACATCGTGGAAAGTCACGTTGGCATGCAATACCGACGATGGTTTCTCAAGAATCGACATGGAAAAGTATTTCTCACCGTTTTCACGTGTGGCAACCAGCACACGGTTCTCCAACGTATAGGTTCCTTTATAGGACTGACTTGTGCTTTCATCAGCAACACGGCCCATCTCGCCACCATCCTTGTAGAAAAATTTGCGTGACTCAAAGGTCTTTTTGCTGGCACTGAACTTCACCGTGAAATACAACGGAGACGGATTGGTAAGACCATCAAGAGGGTCCTCATACCACACACCGTCAATTTTCACTTCACCCGTCTGCCACGAGCCAATACCTGTAGAGAGAGCATTACGAATGTCCCAGTCGTCCTTGCTCTCGCCGTCTTCTGCATCAGCACAACTTGTCATTCCAAGACAAAAGATGCCGGAGAAGAGGAGCAGCATCCAATGCATTTTCATCATTTTCATGTTCGTTTTCCTTTTTAGTTTTAAGTGTGTATAAAAAACGGTGCAAAGGTACGACGCAAAAATGAGAAACCGAATATTATGGTGTGAAAATAGTTAATTATGCGCAAGAAACTGCAATTTCGCTTCACAAAAACAGCGAAAAGGAATGTACGACTGCAAGTATTCACCCCCTTCTCAAATTGGAAGGGGGACGGGGTGAGGATTAATACGCCGCGCGGTATTTTCCCTCATCTTTGTCGTCGAGCATGTTGAGGTAAGAGTTGTAGCGCGACTGTGCGATGTAATGGTCTTCCACCGCTTGTATGACGGCACACCCAGGCTCGTGCGTATGTGTGCAATTGCCGAATCGGCATTTGGCGGAGGTTTTGAATATCTCGCGGAAATAATGGCAAATCTCCTCTGGCTCCATGTCAAAGGTGCCGAAGCCCTTGATGCCCGGCGTGTCGATGGCCCATCCGCCGAAAGGCAGCCGCAACATCTCGCTGAAGGTGGTGGTGTGCATGCCTGTGTTGTGGGCGTCGGAGATTTCGGCCGTGCGCAGTTGCACCCCGGGAATGAGGCGGTTGAGAAGGGTGGACTTCCCCACCCCGCTATTGCCGCTGAAGAGGGTGATTTTGTCTTTGAGCAGTTCTTCAAGTTTATCGACGCCCTCACCTGTCGTCGCCGAAAGCGCCACACAAGTGTAGCCGATGGTCTCGTAAAGGGTGATCATCATCTCTTGCAGATGGCGCTCATCGGCATTGAGGCGGTCGGTCTTGTTGAACACCAAAATGACCGGCACGCTATAAGCCTCGGCCGATGCCAGAAAACGGTCGATGAAAGTGGTCGACGTCTCGGGATAGTTGATAGTGACCACGAGGCATGCCTGGTCGACGTTGGCCGCAATGATATGACTCTGCTTCGACAGGTTGGATGATTTGCGGATAATGTAGTTACGGCGGTCATCAATCTGAGTGATGAACGCCGTACCTTCCTGATTGCGCACAATCTCCACATGGTCGCCCACAGCCACCGGGTTGGTGCTGCGTATACCTTTGAGTCGGAAATTGCCTTTTATTTTGCTGTCGATCGTCAGTCCGTCTTCAGTGAGGACGGTATACCAACTGCCGGTGTTTTTGATGACAAGGCCCTTCATTTAGACGGTCATCACCTCCTTGTTCTTAGCAGCGAGCAAGTCGTCAAGTTTCTTGATGTACTTGTCGTGAAGTTTCTGGAGTTCGAGTTCAGCGTCTTTCTCGTTGTCCTCAGACAGTCCGTCCTTGATAGCTTTCTTGAGTTTGTCCTTGATGTCGGCACGTACGTTGCGCACCTCGATTTTGGCTTTCTCGCCTATTTTGTTGCACTGTTTGACCAGTTCGCGACGGCGCTCCTCAGTGGGCTGCGGAATGCCAAGGCGGATGATTTCGCCATTGTTCTCGGGCGTGATGCCTACATCAGAGTCCATGATGGCCTTTTCGATGGCTTTGATCATCTTCTTGTCCCACGGACGTATGGCTATGGTACGGGGATCAGGTGTGGAAACGTTCGCCACTTGGTTGAGGGGCACCATCTGTCCGTAAGAATCCACTTTCACACCAGACAGAATAGCCACATTGGCACGTCCGGCGCGTATGCGTGCCAACTGCTCCTCGAGGAACATGGCCGCCATTTCCATTCTCTCTTCGCTCTCGGCGAGTGTTGCTTTTACGTCTATCATATTTATTTTTATTATAATTATTTAGGTCGTTAAGGTCGTTAAGGACTTTAAGGTCATTAAGGACGTGTTATTCAAGTCGCAAATGTAGGAAAAATAATTTTATTGAGCAAAAAATGCGGTGTTTTTTTGCTTTTCTGCCCCAAAATCAAGGATTGTCAACCCTATTGGCCGAATCAGTCATCATACAGTCTTTGTGACACGAGCACGGTGATTTCTTCGAGATAACGACGGTCGAGATCGTCGAAAGCATCGAGGTCGCGGCTGTCGATGTCGAACACTGCACGGACCTTACCTTGCGCGTCTTTAAGGGGAATGACGATTTCCGAGCGCGATTGGCTGCTGCAAGCGATGTGTCCCGGGAATTGCTCCACATCGGGCACGACAATGGTTTCTGCGCGTTGCCATGCCGTTCCGCAAACGCCTCGCCCAAATGGGATGTGCATACATGCCACCGGACCCTGAAAAGGCCCGAGCACCAGTTCATCGCCATCGACCAGATAGAAACCGGTCCACCAGAATCCCAGTTCTTGATGAACGGCCGCCGCCACGTTGGCCAAGACACTCACGAGATTTTTCTCTCCCTCGGTCAAGGCATCTATCTGCCCGACCAGCATTTCATATTCAAATTGTTTATTCATCGTTATTTATTGAGAGGCCTAGGAGTACCTAAGATTACCTAGGAATACCTAGGATATCCTAGAAAAGCCTATGACAATTTATCGTTATGATGTTGCAAAAATACGCAAAAACATCTGCTTTTATGCGTTTTGTTTCAAAAAAATTGGTTGGTTGAGAAAAAAGATTTATCTTTGCCTCGAATCTAAACTTTTCTGCTGATGAAAACGGTACGCACATGGATGATAGCGCTGCTGACGATGATGTCGTCGGCCGCTTTTGCCGACGGTTTCGAGTATCTGGTGGTGGAAGAGAACAACGGCACCACGGGGCAGACGGCTTTGGCCAGTTTCGACCAGATAAAGTTTGAGAACGGCATGATGGTCATCTACAACGGTGGCACGGCGATGGTGAGTTATTCGCTGACTAGTCTGAAGAAGATGTATTTCAGCGAAGGCGCTTCCGGCATCGCACAGATACCCGACGACAGCACCGGACGGATAGAGGTCTATACCGCCTCGGGGGTGTTGTTGAAACAAGGCGACGCCAATCTGAACGGCCTGCCCCGCGGCATTTACCTCATCAAGAAAGGCGACAGAGTGTTCAAAGTAAGAAAGTAACAATTATTTCATTTCTATTTATTTATTAATAGTATTATGAAAAAAATTATCATGCTGGCCGTCGTGGCAATGATGGTCACAACCAACGCAAAAGCGCAGTATGAACCTGGTACATGGAGCCTCAAGCCCACAGCAGGAATCGGTGTGAGTTACATCTCTGACATGGAGAGCATCCCTGTGGAATCAACTAAGCTTGACTCTCAAGTCTCTATCGCAGCAACATCGGGTGTAGCAGTGGAATATCAGGCAACCAACTTCCTTGGCATTGAAGCAGGTTTGCTATATACCGTACAAGGCGGTGGTTGGAAGGACTACAAGAGCGGCGACGAAAAGATTGAGAATCCACGCTTCCAACTGCAGTACATCCATGTGCCTGTTGTTGCCAACATCTATGTTGCCAAAGGCCTTGCTCTTAAAACAGGTGTGCAACTTGGTTTCATGACCAATTCTGATATCGTGTTTACTTACAAAACGAAAATGGATGGTTATGATACCACGATTGACACCTCAATTGACATGATGAAAGAATGCAACAAATTTGACGTGTCCATCCCTATCGGCATCTCATATGAGTTTAATAGCCACTGGGTGATCGACGCACGTTTCAACCTCGGTCTGACGAAACTGAACAAAGAGAGTGTTTCGGGCGAGAAAGACTCGAAAAACGGTGCCATTTTCATCAGCGTAGGACATAAATTCGACCTGTAATCACATAACAGGAAATAACTATAAAAAGGCATAAGCGGATTTCTGCTTATGCCTTTTATTAATGGAGTAAAGGCTCTATTGTGTTAAGGTCGTTAAAGACTTTAAGGACCTTAAAAGCCTTAATTAAGGATCAGGCACCCTTCATCTCTTGTGCCACGAGATTGGTCAGGACGACAAACTCGGGGATGGATAGTTGCTCGGGGCGACGCGTCATGAACTCATGGGCATAGAAATCGGCGGAGGCTGGATGCTCTGCCGTGAAGAGCGGACGCAGACTGACACGGAGCATCTTACGGCGCTGGTTGAAGGCGGTCTTCACCACACGGCGGAAGAGCGCCTCGTCGCAACCCAGTTGGCTCGTGTCATTGCGTGTCATGCGTATCACCGCGCTTTTCACCTTGGGTGGCGGGTTGAACACATTCTCATCGACGGTAAAGAGATACTCCACGTCATACCACGCCTGGATGAGCACACTGAGGATGCCATAGGCTTTATTGCCGGGTTCAGAGGCGATGCGCTGAGCCACCTCGCGCTGTATCATGCCCGTACAACAAGGGATGAGGTGGCGATTGTCGAGCATCTTGAAGAAGATTTGCGAGGAGATGTCGTAGGGATAATTGCCAGTGAGCACAAACTGGCGCCCGTCGAAAAGACGGTCGAGGTCCATACGGAGAAAATCCTCGCCGATGATGTTGTCGCGCAGTTTGGGAAAATGCTCATTGAGATACGCTACCGACTCGCGGTCAATCTCCACGACCTTCACCTCGCGGTCTTTCGGCACGAGATATTGCGTGAGCACCCCCATGCCGGGCCCCACCTCGAGAACGGGTATGCCGGGACACGCATCAACAGTGTCGGCAATGCGCCGGGCGATGTCGAGGTCGGTCAGGAAATGCTGTCCGAGATTTTTCTTTGGTCTTACTTGTCGCATATTTTTATTTGATGATCATTCCACTTATCATGTACAACGCATCACATCGATGGTTGATAGTGCAAAGATAATAAAAACTAACCAAATATGAATGAAAAATGACAATTAAAAAAAGAGAAATGGAAAAGGGGTGAAGAATTACGCCAAAATGACAGGGAAATGCATATTTCCCTTATAAGCCGTAAGGAAATGATTAAATATTCTTAAAAATCATCATCCGAGAGAACAAAAATACGATAAATTGATTATATTTGTACCACTACTAACTATTATTTATTCAGGAGGAACTGCTATGAACACTAGAAGACAAAAGTACGAAGAAGAGTACGAACAGGACAACATTTACAACTGCGATGCCGACGAGCAATATGCACACGGCGCAGAGCCTTCAATATGGTATAATTAAATCAATCATAATTGAGTGAATCAAGGCGGGTTTTTCAGTCAGAACTGAGAGACTCGCCTTTTTTGTCAGAAAAAAATGCAAGCGGCGGGCGAATTGTCGCTTTTATTTATTATTTTTGCAATCTCAAATTAACAAGAAACAAATACATGGACGAGAAAACGAATAAGTACATCGCCGTAGCATACAAAATGTATAGCGTGGAAGACGGCGAGAGTGAGTTGCTGGAAGAGGCTACCGACGAAAAGCCGTTTATCTTTATCAGCAACATGGGTGCTACGCTGCCCGCCTTCGAGAAGGAACTGGCAGATCTGGCCCCCGGCGAGGAGTTTGACTTCACCCTGAGCACTGACGACGCTTATGGCGACTACTACGACGAGCGCGTGTTGGAACTGGACAAGGAAGTGTTTTTCATCGACGGGAAGTTTGACAACGAGCGCATCTATGAAGACGCTATCGTGCCCCTGCAAAACGAGGAAGGCCAGCAATTCCAGGGCGTGGTGTCAAAAGTGACAGACGACAAGGTGACCGTTGACCTGAATCACCCCCTCGCCGGTTGTGAACTGCATTTCTTCGGTTCGGTACTGGCTTCGCGCGAGGCTACCAACCAGGAGATAGAACAAATGGCCAAACTGCTGAGCGGCGAATACGGTTGCGGTGGTTGCGGAGGCGGAGACTGCAGCAGTTGCGGTGGAGGCGATTGCGGAGGCGGAGACTGTGGCGGTTGCAAATAAACCTCAAAAAACAAACCTCAAAAACCAAACCTAATCGATGAACACGTTTGGTCATCATTTCACCCTTACCACCTTTGGCGAGAGCCACGGAGCCGCCATCGGAGGTGTGATTGACGGTATGCCCGCCGGCATAGACATCGACGTGGATTTTATCCAGTCGGAACTGAACCGCCGTCGGCCGGGACAGAGTGCCCTGACCACATCGCGCAATGAAGCCGACCAGGTGGAATTGCTCAGCGGTGTGTTCGAAGGCAAATCGACCGGTTGCCCCATCGGTTTCATCGTGCGCAACACCGACCATCACTCCCAAGACTATGAGAACATGCGCTGTGTGTTCCGTCCGTCGCATGCCGACTACACCTATATGGCCCGTTATGGCATCCGCGACCATCGCGGTGGCGGCCGCTCATCGGCACGCATCACCATCAGCCGGTGTGTGGGTGGCGCTTTGGCGAAACTGGCGCTCCGGAAATACGGCATCACCATTGAGGCGTACACCTCGCAGGTGGGCGACATCGCATTGGAACATGGTTATCAGCATTATGACCTCGCATTGGCAGAGAAGAATGCGGTGCGCTGCCCCGACCCCGAGAAAGCGGCAGAGATGGAACGACTGATACTTCAGGTGAAGAGCGAGGGCGACACCATCGGCGGCGTCATCTCTTGCGTGATACGGGGCTGCCCGCCGGGCATCGGCGAACCGGAGTTCGGCAAACTGCACGCGCAGTTGGGTGCCGCCATGCTGAGCATCAATGCGGTGAAAGGTTTTGAATACGGTGAGGGATTTGCCGGTGTGTGTCATCGTGGCAGTGAGCAAAACGACGCGTTCACCACCACCGACGACGGACGCATCACCACACGCACCAACCACAGCGGCGGCATACAGGGCGGCATCAGCAACGGTCAGGACATCTACTTCCGCGTGGCATTCAAACCCGTGGCCACCATCCTGCAAGAACAGTCGACGGTCGACTTAGAGGGCAATCAAACCACACTGAAAGCGCAAGGACGGCATGATCCCTGTGTGCTGCCTAGAGCAGTTCCTCTGGTGGAATCGATGGCAGCGATGACAATATTAGACCAGATTTTGCCGACAAATGCCCGTAAGGATTAATTATATGTTAATAATTGTGATTTTTACAACAATTAGCACTCTAAAACTTTTATATGTCAAAATGTTTTTATACATTTGCATACGATTAACGCAGGTTTGTGAAAATCCCCGTTAATTTAGTTAAGTCTAGTTTAGTTTTTGTGTTGGTTGAGAGCGGCCGAGTGGTCGCTCTCAAATTTTATATACATTCCAACGCAAAAGGAGCCCCACACTGATTCCCCAGAGATGACTCTCCTAGGGAAGGAATAATATAAGGAGCAGGGAGCAAGAGAATAGAAACTCAATTGAGAAACATATCTCTTGCTCCCTGCTCCTTGTTCTTTTCTCCCCCTCGGGGAAGTAGAGTGAAACTCTCTTCCTCCCTCAGGAGGGTCAGGGGGGGACTTACCATGTCACTGGGAACATCACACCGCCCCAATGATTTCTTGTACGGAGCGGCAGCCATGGGCATCGAGCCAGGCGTTGATGCCGTCGCGCACTTTGATGGTCACGGCAGGGTCGATGAAGTTGGCTGTACCTATCTCTATGGCCGTGGCTCCCGCCATGAGAAACTCAATGGCATCCTCGGCAGTCATGATACCGCCCAGACCCACAACGGGAATCTTCACGGCATGCGCCACCTGCCACACCATTCGCACCGCCACGGGTTTGACAGCCGGGCCGCTCAACCCACCGGTGCCGATGCTGAGCACGGGCTTCCTCTTTTCGATGTCGATGGCCATGCCCATGAGTGTGTTGATGAGCGACACGCTGTCGGCTCCCTCGTCCTCGCAGGCGCGGGCGATATCGACAATATTGGTCACGTTGGGCGAGAGTTTTACGATGAGTGTCTTATGATAGCGCTCACGGACCGCCCTGACCACGCTGGCGGCCCCAGAGGTGGTCACACCGAAGGCCATACCGCCCTGTTTCACATTGGGGCAGGAGATATTCAGCTCGATGGCAGGAATGCGCTCCAGAGCGTCGATACGCGCCGCACACTCAGCATAATCGTCGGGCGACGAACCGCTGACATTGACAATCACGTTGGTGTCGATGTCCTTCACCTGGGGATAGATGTGCTGGCAGAAATAATCCACGCCTTTGTTTTGCAGTCCCACGCAGTTGAGCATGCCCTGCGCCGTCTCCGCCATGCGGGGGTAGTCATTGCCCTGACGAGGATGGAGCGTGGTGCCCTTGACGATGATGCCGCCAATCTGGTCGAGCGGCACGAAATCGGCAAACTCCAGCCCATAGCCGAAGGTGCCCGAGGCGGTCATCACGGGATTCTTCAACCGCAATGATTTTATATTTACATTTAGAGAGGCCATAACAACTTCTTAATATTAAACACCGGTCCTTCCTTACACACACATATATTACCGTCGGTGGTGCCCTCCACACAACAGAGGCAGGCACCCAGCCCGCAGGCCATCATATTTTCAAGCGACACCTCGCAATCGGTATCGGTATGACGGGCATAACGCGCCACCGCCATCATCATCGGCTTGGGACCGCAGGTGTAGATACGGTCGAAACGCTCCGCCCCCAACACACTGTGATTGGTGACGAAACCGCGCTCGCCTTGGCTGCCGTCCTCTGTGGTGACGAGCACACGCCCCACGGACTGGAAATAATCGAGCATAAGCAGATCCTTGTCCGTGCGCGCTCCTAAGAGAAACGTAGGTGTGATGCCAGCCTGACGCATACGTATGCCGAGGTAGAGCAGCGGAGCCACGCCAACGCCTCCGCCCACAAGCAAGTAATGACCGTCAGGACGCCCGGGCATGGTGAAGCCGTTGCCCAACGGCAAGACACAGTTGAGCGTTTCGCCCGGTTGCAAACGAGCCAGTGCGCGCGTGCCCTCACCAATGGCAGCCACGAGCAACCACAATTCGTTGTCCTTTTCCGACACATTATTAATAGAAGGAGGCAGCGAGGAGCGCCGGCGGCTC
>CAMJAO010000044.1 GCA_946403615.1 uncultured Prevotellaceae bacterium | reverse complement strand
ATCTGGTCCACAACCCAGTATGAGAGAATGCCGGCGATATAGCCCACGAAGACCACCCAGGAGATGCGCTTCAGGTACCAGCCGAAGGTAATTTTCTCCAAACCCATGACCACCACGCCGGCTGCAGAGCCGATGATGAGGATGGAACCGCCCACGCCCGCGCAATAGGCCAGCAACTGCCAGAAGATGCCATCGACGGCCAGATCGCCCACTGCCTGCACAGGATACATGCCCATGCAACCAGCCACCAGAGGCACGTTATCGACGATTGACGAGAGCACACCGATGATGCCCGTCACCAGATAGTGATTGCCGCCTGACATCTCGTCGAGTGAACGGCCCAGAGCCGTCAGCACACCCACCTCCTGCAGCACTGCCACAGCCATCAGAATGCCGAGGAAGAACATAATTGTGGAGAGGTCGATACGCGAAAGCAGGTCGCTCACACGCTTCGCCATCGTGTCGTCCTCGTCGGTGTTGTGATGGAATATCTCGGTCACGGTCCACAGCACGCCCAGCACCAGCAATATGCCCATGAACGGCGGCAGGTGGGTCAATGTCTTAAAGATAGGCACGAACACCAGTCCGCCCACACCCAACCAGAAGATGATGGTGCGCTGGGTCTGCGTGAAATGGCTCACTTCGGCGTGAGGCAGGTTTTGCGACTTGTCAAACTTTCCTTTCAGCGAGTATTGCAATATCAGTGCCGGCACGAGCATCGAGATGAGCGAGGGGATGAAAATCTCGGTGATGACACCCTGTGTGGTGATGACGCCCTTGATCCACAGCATGATGGTGGTGACATCGCCAATGGGCGAGAAGGCACCGCCCGAGTTGGCCGCGATGATGACCATGGCGGCGTAGATGAGCCGTTCCTTGCGCTCCTGCACCAGTTTGCGCAACACCATGATCATCACAATCGATGTGGTCAGGTTGTCGAGAATGGCCGAGAGGAAGAAGGTCATGAAAGCCATGCGCCACATCAGTTTGCGCTTCGAGCGCGTCTTGATGGCGTCGCGCACGAAATTGAATCCGCCGTTGCTGTCAACAATCTCGACGATGGTCATCGCGCCCATAAGGAAGAAAAGGGTGCCGCCGGCATCGCCCAAGTGATGTTCTATCACCTCGGCCACATGATGCAACACGTTGTCGCCAGCCACATCGGGGTAGAAGGCTCCCGGTGCCAGCATCAGCAGTGTCCAGCAACCTACACACATCAGCAGGGCAATGGCTGCCTTGTTGATTTTCAACACACTTTCCAGGGCTATGCACACATAACCCACGATAAACACGATAACTATCGCAGTAGTCAAAGATGCCATGTCTTTCTTGGTTTTGGTTTCTGGAGACAAAAGTACATAATATTTTTGATACAATGCCAATAGAACGTTTTTTATTTTCTGACATAAGGACTTATTTCTTCTCAGCATAATGACATAAGAATATAATTTCCGAGAAAAGGACATAAGAACATGTTTTTGGGTACATGGATCCCTATTTCTCTTTTTTGTTCTTTTGTCCTTTTGTTCTTTTGTTCTTATGTCCAAAAAAGTTCTTATGTCGAAAAAATATCTTGTGTTCTTGTGTCGAATAGAAAAAATGTTTATCTTTGCAAAAACACTATGTGCCTATGTCAAAATACGCGGAATATATCGAACAGATAGAGATTGATTCTCTCTGGAGCGGCAAGAAACATATCAAATGGGACTTGGACCGCCATGTGAATATCCTCAGCGGTGTCAACGGAATGGGAAAGAGTACCATTATCAACAAAGTGGTCAAAGGCCTTTCCGCCGGAGGAGAGTTCCCCTCGCACATGCTCAAAGGCGTGCATCTGAGGGTATCGCCCGCAGAGGCAAAGTGGATACGCTATGATGTGATACGCTCGTTCGACCGCCCGCTCATGAGCAATGAGATGATTGGCAAGATGGACCTGTCGCTCGCCACCGAACTCGACTGGCAACTTTTCCAGTTGCAGCGTAAATACCTTGATTATCAGGTGAATGTCGGCAATAAGATTATTCAGGCATTGCAGAGCGGCGCCCCCGATGCGGCCATGAAAGCGCAAGAGTTTTCCGCACCTAAAAAGCGATTCCAAGATATTATTGATGAACTTTTTGCCGATACCGGCAAGAAAATTGTGCGCACGGAGAACGAGATACGTTTCTCGCAGATAGGCGAGACACTGGTGCCCTATCAGTTGTCGAGCGGTGAGAAACAAATGCTCGCCATCCTGCTCACCGTGCTGGTGCAGGACAATCAAAACGCCGTGCTCTTCATGGACGAGCCGGAGGTGTCGCTCCATATCGAGTGGCAAAAACAATTGATTGACCTTGTGCTCGAACTCAACCCCAACGTGCAAATCATACTTACCACCCATTCGCCCGCCGTCGTGATGAACGGGTGGGTGGACAGCGTGACGGAAGTGTCGGACATCACAGACCAAGACTGATGGCTAAACGGCTCCGCGACAACATATCATCAGATTATATCAACGCCGCCAACCGACTCAGATCGAGACGCGCGCGCCGACGCATCGTGGCTTATGTGGAGAGTTACGACGATGTGTATTTCTGGCGCATGGTGCTCAGCGAGTTCGAGGATGACACCCGCTATTTCGAGGTGATGCTGCCCTCTAAGATGAAACTGAGCAAAGGCAAGAAACAGGTGCTGATGAATATGGTGAAAAACAAGGTGGGAGCCGACATGATAGCCTGCGTCGATGCCGATTACGATTTTCTGGAGCAAGGTACCAACCCCATGTCGAAATACATCATCGACAATCCTTACGTCTTCCACACCTACGTCTACGCCATTGAGAATTACCAGTGCTATGCGCCCTCGTTGCACGATGTGTGCGTCATGGTGACACTCAACGACCACCTCGTGTTCGACTTCGACGACTGGTTTGCGCAGTATTCTCAGGCGGTGTTTCCTCTCTTCGTGTGGAGCATCTGGTATTACCGCCGCGGCGAACACAATGATTTCTCTATCACCGACTTCAACCGCGTCATAGAAACGGGCAATTTCAATTTGCAAAATCCCTACCGGGGCATTTCCAATGTCAGACAGAAGGTCGGGCGCCGTGTCATGCAATTGCAACGTGAGAATCCCGACGCCAAAGAGTCGTATCTCGCATTGAAAGAGGAACTGAAGGCTCTCGGTATCACACCCGACACGACTTACCTCTATATACAAGGGCATCATGTGTTTGACAAGGTGGTGCTGCCGATGATGAACAAAATATGTGAGAAATTGCGCCGTGAGCGCGAGAATGAGATCAACCATAAAGCGGTGCATGGCACACAACGTCAAAACGAACTGTCGTGCTACACTCACAGCATGTCGTCGGTGGTCCAGATGTTGAAGAAAAACACCGGTTATTTCCGCTCCAAGCCCTATCTGCGTCTGAAAGCTGACATCGAGCGATTCCTTCAAGCCACTTCACCCGCAGCACCCGCAGAAGATTCCGCTCCCGTCACCACTAACGATGATGTCTCCGCAGTGATTGATGCGCTTTGAGGAATAGAGACCATTAAGGTCTTAAATGTCTCTGCTGATCGCTAACCACTTTATTACGACAAATAACTCCTCCAATCAGCATGCTGTTGGAGGAGTTATTTGTCGTAGAATGGTCGGGCTGTTCTTCTTTTGTGATATATATTGATGTTATTGTGTTGTTTTTGTATTATTATTATCGTCATTCATTATTTTTCATTGCGAAGCGACCATTCTACATTAGTCTTTTTTACCAGTCTTCGTCGTCATTGCCTACGATGCCGTTCTTGACAGCCTCTTCCACCTTGTCTATGATGGCGTTAGAGTAAGCGTGAGTCATCACAAGGGCTTTGGCACAAGTGCGTTTCTGCGGATCTTTTTCAATGAAAGGATAGTGGTGGGCTATCTCCCACTGTTCGTCATAAAGGGAAGCGTTGGTCTTATCGTCCATCTTGCGTTTTGAGTCACCGAAGGTTCTTTGGTCAGCAGCAACCATACTGAGCCATCCGCCGCTGACGTCGGCCATGATGTCGTAATTTTGTACAGTGTAAGTGACACGAATTCTGCCTTGTTTGATGTCGAGGCGGATAATCGGTGTGATGCTGATAGAATATTTGTTGATTGTACCAGTGTGTTCTGCTATATTAGGGATAGTCGACGAGATGATGATGCAACCGGCATCTTTGTCATTGAGAGTGATGGCCTGTTTGTCTTTGAAGGTGGCAGTGACCCAATAGTTGAGTGCCAAGTAGAGTTGCTCTTTTGTCTTGCCCGGGGCCTCGATTACCTGCTGGTAGGTCAGCGACTCGTTTTTGTCGAGCGTCAGTCCTCCTGAGAGGGTCATAGCGGCATCGAGCCATTTGGCGCCGTATCTCTCTTTCGCATACTTCTCCAAGTCGGCGACTTTCATCACTTGTGCTTGTGCATTCATTACGCCGCAGATGGCGATGATGGCGGCGAACATCAAAAACTTAATCTGTCTCATATTATTGTCTTTACTTGTTGTTTTTACTGATGCAAAGGTATGACGCCATGATGATACCCAAAAGATTTTGCGTTTTTTTCTCTCCAACTCCTTCGGACAGCCCTTCCGATTTCGGACATATCATGGAAACATATCATTTTCCTGTCCGAAATTAGAGGAATTATAATCTCAAATTGGTTATTTGTGTTATGATGATAACATCTAAATACACCAAGGCGGCTGCCTGTTCCCAACTAAAAGGAATCAGGCAGCCGCCTTTTTATTCTAGAATGATTTAGTTCGCTAGGACTAGTTCGCCGCTGACAAATAACAAATATGTTAATATAGACGTCTAAATCCCGCTTATCGTGCGGAATTTCTTCCATCCTTTCGCCTTCTTATAGAGGTTGACCGATGCCGCGGGCACAACCAGTGCTACTTTCTCGTCAGTCACTTTGCCTACCTCAGGCGGGGTGGGACACAGACTGAAGAATGTTTGCAAGTGCTTGCAGTCGTAAACAATCTTGTCGCCCATCTTTGTCACACCTTCGTACATCTTGAACATCGTCATGTTTTTGCATCCGCGAAACGCCTCTTCGCCAATGGTCGTGACGCCTCGGGGCAATGTCACCTCGGTGAGCGAGTTGCATTTGTGATAGGCTTGCTCACCGATGCTGACCACGCCCTCGGGCATACAAGTGCTCATCAGATTGGCGCATTCGTCAAACATCTCTGCGGGTATCTGGGTAAGTGTCGTGGGCAATGTGACTGCCGTCAGCAAAGAACATCCGCTGAGTGCTCCCTTGCCGATGTGTGTCACCGTTTCGGGCAAAGTCAGTGTGGTCAGCGCGGTACATTTGCTAAAAGCATATGCGCCGACAGACTCAACCGTCTCGGGAATGTCTATCATAGTGATGTTGCGGCAGTTGTTCATGGCATGATCGCCTATGGTCACTGTACCCTGAGGGATGCTGAACAACCCCTGACGTGTGCACGGCACCAATAGCAGGTGTGCCAGGTCGGCAGTGAATAACACCCCGTCGATGGCGGCATATTGGGCATTTCCTTCCTCTACAAAGATGTTTTGTAGCCGGTCGCAACGGTCCACTGCCGTCGGACTGAAATGGGTGACTGTGGCTGGTATCATCAACTCGGTGATAGAGGTGCCTTTGAATGCATAAGCCCCGATTTCTGCCACATTATAAGGTAAGGTGATTGTCCTGAGTGCCGTACCGTAAAAGGCTCTGTCGGGTATCACGCTCAACTGTTCGGGCATCGACACCTTCTCTAAACGGTCGCAACCTTCAAAGGCGCCCTTACCCAGTGTTATCAGTTCGTCGGGCAGATAAACGTCAATCAGCCGCTCGCAGTCGTAAAAAGCGTTTTCGCCGATGGTATGTATCCGACGGGGCAACATGATACGGTGCAACCTGCGGCATCCCGAAAAAGCAGCGTCGCCGATGATGCGCACTTCGCGAGGCATATCCACACGTTCCAGTTGGGAACATCCGTAAAATGCACGATCGCCGATTTCCTCAGTGGAGCGGGGCAGTATGACGTAGCGCAGCAGACGACAGTAGGAAAAGAGCGACGACCACACGGCATGACTGTCGGAGTGACCGCCCAAAAGTCCACCGCGAACCAAACGGGCCTCTTCCATGTCGAGATCCAGATATGGCTCTACTTTGTCTCCTTTGGCATTGACCACTTTTGACCGTTCTGCCAGACGTTTCACAAACCGCATGTCATCGCTGTTGAGCGGTCCGCGCAGATGCAGCACGCGCACCATGTCAAACTTATCCTTGGGAAACTCATTTGCCAGTTTGCCGGGGACTCGTAAATCCATGAACACCTCGTCAAAAGCGATGCTGCCCCTACCACGGTGTTGTGCCCATAATGTGGGGGCATAAGCCAACAATAGCAGTACTATCGCTATTCTTATCACTCTCTGCATGGCAGAGGTCTTATTGTCCGTTGTCATCATAGTCTTCATCATTATGCATACGTTTCCAAGAATTTCACAGTACCTTCCACCTGGATGATGTTGGTGGCGGCGGGCACGAGGATGGTGTCGCCGGTCTGGAAACTGACGGTGTTGCCTTCATCGTCGGTCAGTGAACCGTTTCCGTCCAGACAGATTAGAATGACGAAACTGTCGAGTTCACTGTAGTCGAGTGTCATCGGTTCATCGAGGTCGTAGAGGGCTGTGCAGAAATGCGGGCATTGCACGAGAGCCACACCTTGGTTGCGGCGTGCCACATAGTCGGTGCGGTAATCGCGCTCCACATGGTAATCGATGCTCTCGGCCGCCTCGCGTGTGTGCAGTTGGCGGTAATTGCCGTCTTTGTCTTTACGCTTGTAGTCATAAATGCGGTAAGTCACGTCGCTCGTCTGCTGTATTTCGACCAGAAAACACCCCGGACCGATAGAGTGGATACGTCCGGCAGGCAGGAAGAACACGTCGCCCTTCTTGACAATGTATTGAGCCAGCGCGTCGGTGATGGTGTCATTATTGACCATCTCCTCGTATTGGGCGGGAGTGATAGTTTGTCTCAATCCGCAGTAGAGTTTGGCGTCAGGGGCACTGTCCATGATATACCACATCTCGGTCTTACCACGTCCCTTACCGTGTTTCTGGGCTATCTCGTCATTGGGGTGTACTTGAATGGAAAGATTCTGCCGGGCGTCTATGAACTTGATAAGGAGCGGAAACTCGTTGCCCAAACGGCGGTAGTTGTCCTCGCCCACGAGTCGTTCTTTCATCTCGGCGAGCACGTCGTTCAGTTTCCGTCCGTCGTAAGGGCCGCCGCAGACGATGGTCTCGCTGCCTTCCACGCCGGAGATTTCCCAACTCTCACCCACCTGCTGTTCATTGCTCTGCAGGTGTTTGAAAGGAATAATTTTATCACCGCCCCAAAGGGTCGTCTTCAATAAAGGTTTGAATTTTAGGAACATATATGGTTGTTGTTTTTTCTGAGGAGTTCAGGAGTTCGGAAGTTCAGGAGTTCAGAAGTTCAGGAGTTCAGACAATACCCCGCTAATCATTCCCTCCCGGGAGGGATAGGGTGGATTTTTCAATTGTCTTTCCAGAATGCGCGGGTGAAGAGGACGATGACGCTGAATATCTCGAGACGTCCCATGAGCATGAGCACGGAGCAAATCCATTTGATAAGGACTGGCAGAGCACTCCATGTGAAATCGGGTCCGATGACGTTGAGGGGCAATCCCACATTGCTGATGCAACTCAGCGAGATGACCATCGAGTTTGACGCGTCAAGTCCTATGCTGGCCATCAGTGCCGTTATGCCGGTGATGGCGATGACGTAAATGCCCAGAAATGCCAGCAGGTTATTGATGAGCCCATGAGGCACGCTCTGCCCGTTGATTTTCACGGGCAACACGGCCTTGGGGTGGAGAATGCGGAGTAACTCATTCTGAATCACTCGGAAAATCATGAGCGCGCGTATGCTCTTGAATCCGCCACTGGTGCTGCCCGCGCAAGCACCGATAAACATCAATATCGAGAGAATAATCCAGGTAAGATGCGGCCAAGCACCCACGTCGTCGCTGAAGATACCGGTGGTGGTCATGAGCGACACCACTTGGAAGAGACTGCTGCGCAGCGCCTGTTCGATGCTGTAACCGTTGCGTGTCATCAGCAGGTATCCTATCCATATCGTCGCCAGCAATACCATCAGGCAGTAAAACCTCACCTCGGAGTTGTTGAGCAACGATTTGATCTTACGCTTAAAGATGCTCATGTAGATGACCGTGAAATTGATACCGGCCAAGAACTGGAAGAGGATGCCTGTGTATTCTATTAGGGGTGAGTGGAAATGAGCGATGCTGTCGTTGTGGATGGAGAAACCGCCTGTGGCAGTGGTCGTCATGGCGTAATTGATGCTGCTGAACCAGTCCATGCCTCCGAAAAAGAAAGCCAGGCAGCAGGCGACTGTCAGCACGAGATAGACCGTCCAAATCCATTTGGCATTGGTGCTCAACCGGGGGTGCATCTTTGCGCGGATGGGACCTGTGGCCTCGGCCGAGAACACCTTCACGCTACCTCCTACCATCGACGGTAGAATGGCGATGGTGAAGAATACGATTCCCAAACCGCCTATCCACTGCGAGAGCGAGCGCCAGAACAGAATAGCGTGTGGCAGTCGGGCGTCTTCCACGTTGTTGAGAACGGACGCGCCGGTTGTGGTAAATCCTGAAATGGTCTCAAAGAAGGCGTCGGTAGGGTTGGTTAATATGCCAGAGAAAATGTAGGGCAATGTTCCAAAGACGGAGAAGACCAACCAGGTGAGCGTCACTACCAGATAGGCGTCGCGCCGGTTCATGTTGTTGTTGGCGTCGCGTCCGAGGTATTTCGAACCGAGGCCACCAGCGATAGTGATGAGGGTCGCCCCGAGGAACGGCAGCAGGTCGCGCTCTTGGTAAAAGAACGACATAATCGCACACAATAGCATGAACCCTGCTTCCATCAGAAGCAGCGAGCCGATGATTTTGTATATGAGCCGTTTGTTGATCATGGACCTCAGTCTTTGAAGTATTTCTCTATCTTGCTCATGTTGATGTCATAACAGAACACCACTACTGTGTCGCCGGCCTCAATCTGTGTGCCGCCGCTGACGAGATGTCCCACGCCCTGACGCACCAGTCCGCCAATGGTTGCCCCTTTGGGCAGTCCTAGTTCAAACACTTTCTTCTTGGTCACCTTCGAACCGGGCTGAGCGATGAACTCGCCCACGTCAGCGTTGGCACTCATGAGGAAGCGGATGTTTTGCACATCGGCATCAAGCATCATCTGATAGATGTAACTGGCCGCCAATGCTTTTTTGTTGACGATGGTGCCGATGTCGAGGCTCTCGGCCATGTTCACATAGTCGAGGTTCTCTACCATGGCCACGGTCTTGCGCACACCCAGCCGCTTGGCTGTCAGACATGCCAGAATGTTGGTCTCGGCATTGCCGGTGAGTGCCACAAAGGCTTGTGTGTTTTTGATGCTCTCCTCCATGAGCAGCGATATGTCGCGCCCGTCACCGTTGATGACCATGATATGGTCGGTGTCGAGCAGTTCATTGAGTCTTTCACACTGTCGCTCGTCGCTCTCGATGATTTTCACATCCATGTATTCGGGTATGGTCATGGCTGCGCGTATGGCCGTCTTACCGCCACCCATCACCATGACGTTTTTCACATCGACGTAATGTTCTTTACCGACGATTTTGCGGATGTAGGGAATGTAGTTTTTGGTGGTCATGAAATACACCAAGTCATAGAGTTTCAGCGTGGTATCGCCGGTGGGTATGATGGTTTCACTGCCGCGTTTGATGGCCACTACGTGATAGGGGTCTTGTGGTCCGCAGAGTTCCTTGAGCGGTTTGTCGAGTATCTGGCTCGTCTCGCGTTGTTTGATGCCGAGCATGACGAGAGCTCCGTCGTGCACATCCCAGCGCTGGCGCACCCATGACATCTTCAGTCCGTTGGTGATGTCGCGCGCAGCCAGAATTTCCGGATAGATGAGTGAGTCGACACCCAGTTTTTTGAAGAATTCACGGTATTCGGGCGTGGCGTATTCGTAGTTGTCCATCCTTGCCACGGTGCGCTTGGCGCCTAACGCGTGAGCCAGGATGCAACTGTTCATATTGAGGTTCTCGTCTTGCGTGACGGCAATGAACAGGTCAGCGCTGCCAACCCCGGCATCTTTCAATGTATTCACACTGGTGGGCGAGGCGTGCATGGTCATGAGGTCGTAGTCGCTGCTCACATTGGAGAGCCTCTCCTCGTCTTCGTCGATGAGCACTACATCTTGGTTGGTGCGGGCCAGCAGTTTGGCCAGATGTGTTCCGATGGCGTATGCGCCGGCGATGATGATTTTCATGACTTCAGTATTTCTTGTTTGATAGATTCCGTGTCGATGCCCGTGATTTGTTGCAGTTGGCCTATGGTGCCGTGCTCCACGAATGTGTCGGGCAGTCCCAGACACGTCACCGTCTTCTGATAGCCGTTGTCGGCGAACCATTCCAGCACGGCGCCGCCCAGACCGCCTTTCTTCACACCGTCTTCGATGGTGATGATGCGGTCGAAACGTTCGGCCACCTCGCGCAGCAGGTCTTCATCGATGGGTTTGAGAAAACGCATGTCATAGTGGGCCACGGAAATCGTGTTGCCCTCGGCTTTCAATTCTTCGATGGCCTGTATCACGTTGTTGCCGATAGGTCCTAAGGACAGTACCGCCACGTCGGTGCCTTCTTGCAGGCAGCGTCCGCGACCTATGGTCAACTCTTCCATGTCGCAGCGCCAATCGACAAGCACACCGCAACCGCGCGGATAGCGGATGACGAAGGTGCCTTTGCCTGGCAATTGCGCTGTGTACATCATGTGGCGCAACTCGTGCTCGTTGAGTGGCGAGGCGATGGTCAGATTGGGAATGGGACGCAGCGCGGCTAAATCGAAAGCGCCATGGTGCGTGGGGCCGTCTTCGCCCACGAGTCCGGCACGGTCTAAGCAGATGACCACGGGCAGCGAAAGTATGGCCGCGTCGTGGATGATGTTGTCATATGCCCTTTGTGCAAATGCGCTGTAGATATTGCAGAAGGGTTGCAGCCCCTCTTTTGCCAGTCCGGCGGAGAAGGTGACGGCGTGTCCTTCGGCGATGCCTACGTCAAACGCTCTTTCAGGCATCTCTTTCATCATGATATTCATCGAGCAGCCCGAGGGCATGGCGGG
>CAMJAO010000043.1 GCA_946403615.1 uncultured Prevotellaceae bacterium | reverse complement strand
ACTTCCTCATGGAAAAAATCGATGTCATCGTGGCCACCATTGCTTTCGGCATGGGCATCGACAAACCCGATGTGCGTTTTGTCATCCATTATGACATTCCCAAGAGCCTTGAAGGTTATTATCAGGAGACAGGCCGCGCCGGAAGAGACGGCGGTGAGGGCAAGTGCATCACCTTCTACGCTTACAAAGACCTGCAGAAACTCGAGAAATTCATGGAGGGAAAACCCGTGGCGGAGCAGGATATAGGCAAGCAACTGCTGCAGGAGACGGCGGCATATGCCGAATCGTCTGTTTGCCGACGGAAAATGTTGCTCCATTATTTCGGCGAGGAATATACGAAAGAGAATTGTGGCAACTGTGACAACTGTCTGCATCCGAAGACTAAGATTGAGGCACAGAACGCACTTGTCATCGTGCTCGAGGCTATCAGCGCCATCAAGGAGAATTTCCGCAGCGACTATGTCATCGACTTCGTCGAGGGCCGTGCCACCGACGATATCGTGTCGCACCGTCACAATGAGTTGGAGGAGTTCGGCAGTGGCGAGGATGAGAACAAGAAACTGTGGAATCCTGTCATACGTCAGGCTCTCATCGCGGGGTACATCAAAAAAGATGTAGAGAACTACGGGTTGCTGAAACTGACAACTGCCGGTAAGCGGTTCATGAAAAATCCCCATTCCTTCATGATTGTAGAAGATACTGAGTTTAAGGAAGATGAGGGCGACGACCGTATGGACGGTGCGGCAGGAGCACTCGATCCCGAACTCTATGCCATGCTCAAGGATTTGCGTAAGAAAATGTCAAAGAAATTGAATGTTCCTCCTTACGTTATCTTCCAAGATCCATCGTTGGAGCAAATGGCCACAATGTACCCCATCACCTTGCAGGAGTTGCAAAACATTCAAGGCGTGGGAGCAGGTAAGGCTAAGAGGTATGGCGCAGAATTCTGCGAACTCATCAAACGCCATTGCGAGGAGAACGAGATTGAGCGGCCAGAGGAACTCAGGGTTAAAACCGTGGCAAAAAAATCGATACTTAAAGTAAAGATTATTCAAAGTATCGACCGCCAGGTGGCACTCGACGATATAGCCACAGCTCAAGGGCTGGAATTCAGTGATTTGCTCTCAGAAATTGAGGCTATCGTTTATAGCGGCACAAAACTCAACATCGACTATTTCCTCGATGAGATGGACATGGATGAGGAACTGATTGACGATATCTACGATTATTTCAGCGAGAGCGAGACCGATGACCTTGCCACCGCTATGGAGGAGTTGGGCGATGAGGCTGATGAGGAGCAAGTGCGCCTCGTTCGCATCAAATTCCTTTCCGAAATGGCAAATTAATCCATAACAAATAATCAAGGGGGCCGGTTTTTGTGGAATGTTACAGTTCTCATTTAAACCGGCCCCTTTGATGTGTATTTCCGTTCCTTTGTCATTGCTGGGGACGCAGCCTTCTCAGTCGGGATTGTGGCGGACAGGGCATCTTCTCCTCAGATAATTGTTGCCTCAAAATTGGACTCCCGCCTCTTGCTGCCCCTTGCTCACTGCTACTTGCCCCTAAAATAAGGTTAAATACAATTAAATCGCTGAGAAAACGGTGAAACGTCTTCGCCTTTTGATTTTTTATTGCTAATTTTGCACGCAATAAATTTTAAACTACGTTATGTCATCATTTGTTGCAGATAAAATCGTGATGGACGGACTCACATTCGATGATGTCCTCTTAATCCCCGCTTATTCTGAGGTACTGCCAAAGACAGTAGAGTTGAAAACACGTTTCTCAAGGCACATCGAGTTGAACGTGCCCTTTGTGACGGCTGCCATGGACACCGTCACAGAGTCGGCTATGGCCATTGCCATCGCCCGTGAGGGAGGCATCGGCGTGATACACAAAAACATGTCGATAGAAGAGCAAGCACGACAGGTGGCCATTGTCAAACGTGCAGAGAACGGTATGATTTACGACCCTGTGACCATCCGTCAGGGCCGCACCGTGAGAGACGCTCTCGACATGATGGCCGAATATCATATCGGCGGTATTCCAGTGGTCGATGACGACAACCGTCTCGTGGGTATCGTCACCAACCGTGACCTCCGTTTTGAGAGCCGTCTCGACAAGAAAATTGACGAGGTGATGACCAAGGACAATCTGGTCACTACACACCAGCAGACCGACCTGGGCGACGCAGCCAAGATCCTGCAAAAGAACAAGATCGAGAAACTGCCCGTCGTGGATCGTGACAACCGCCTCGTGGGGCTTATTACCTACAAGGATATCACCAAGGCCAAGGACAAACCCATGGCTTGCAAGGACGAGAAAGGCCGTTTGCGCGTGGCTGCCGGTGTGGGTGTCACTGCCGACACGATTGACCGTATGCGCGCACTGGTCGAGGCTGGAGCCGACGCCATTGTCATCGACACCGCACATGGACACTCTAAGTCGGTCGTGGAGAAACTGGTTGAGGCCAAGCGCGAGTTCCCCGATGTGGATATCGTCGTGGGCAATGTGGCTACAGGTGAGGCTGCCCGTATGTTGGTCGATAACGGTGCCGACGCCATCAAGGTGGGCATCGGACCGGGTTCCATCTGCACCACTCGTGTGGTGGCTGGTGTGGGCGTGCCCCAGTTGAGCGCCGTTTATGATGTCTATTGTGCGCTGAAAGGCACCGATGTGCCACTCATCGCTGACGGCGGACTGCGCTATTCGGGCGACATCGTTAAGGCTATTGCTGCCGGTGGCAGTTGTGTCATGATTGGCTCGTTGGTGGCAGGTACCGAGGAGAGCCCGGGCGACACCATCATCTTCAACGGACGTAAGTTCAAGAGTTACCGTGGCATGGGCTCGCTCGAAGCCATGGAGAACGGCTCAAAAGACCGCTATTTCCAGTCGGGTACCAAGGATGTGAAAAAACTCGTGCCGGAAGGAATCGCCGGGCGCGTGCCCTATAAAGGCACCGTGCAGGAGGTCATCTATCAGTTGACCGGCGGATTGCGTTCGGGTATGGGCTATTGTGGAGCACCCGACATCGAGCACCTCCATCAGGCTAAGTTCACACGCATCACCGGTGCAGGTGTACTCGAGAGCCATCCCCACGATATCACCATCACTTCCGAGGCACCCAACTACAGTCGCCCCGAATAAAAGAATTCAAAGTTCGACAATTCTTCATCGCAAAGCGACCACTCAATATTCGACATTCGTCATTTAACATTCAAAAATGAGAATAAAAACATTTTTCGCGGCATTGCTCCTGACAGCCGCCGCAGCACAGGCACAAAACGACCCCGTCATCATGACCATCAACGGGCAGCCTGTCACTCGTTCAGAGTTTGAGTATTCGTACAACAAAAACAATTCCGAAGGTGTCATCGACAAGAAATCGGTCGATGAATATGTGGACTTGTTCGTCAATTACAAACTCAAGGTGGCTGCAGCCATCGAGGCGGGCATCGACACAACGGCTGCCTTCAAAAACGAGTTTGCTCAATACCGTGACCAGCAGATACGCCCTTACATGATCACCGATGCTGATGTAACCGAAGAGGCTCGGCGCATTTATGACCGCACGCAACGGCAGGTGGATTCACTCGGCGGATTGATCAAACCGTCGCACATCCTGTTGCGTCTCGACCAGAAGGCATCTCAGGAACAGCAGAACCGTGCCAAAATGCGCATCGACTCCATTTACAACGCCCTCAAAGCCGGTGCTGACTTCGCCACGCTTGCCCGCAAGTGCTCTGACGATAAAGGAACGGCGGTCGATGGCGGACAACTGCCTTGGGTGCAACCCGGACAGACCGTGAGCGAGTTTGAAAAGGCGGCATACGCCCTCCGCAAGGGCGAAATCTCGCAACCTGTGCTCTCACCCTTCGGCTATCATATCATCAAAATGGACGACAAATCGGCGTTCTTCCCCTTTGACTCGCTCAAAAATGACATCATCAACTTCATTGATCAGCGAGGCATACGCGAGAGTATCATCGACCGTAAACTGAAGCAGATGGCGCAGGAACAGTCAACCACACCCGGGGCTCTGCTCGAAGCCAAGGCAGATGAGATGGCTGCCGGCGACCCTGAACTCGCCAACCTCATTCGCGAGTATCACGATGGTCTGCTGCTGTATGAGGTGAGCAACAAACATGTGTGGGAAAAGGCTGCCAACGATGAGGCTGGACTGAAGGCTTTCTTCCAGAAAAACAAGAAGAAATACAAGTGGGACCAGCCGCGATTCAAAGGCATCGCTTATCATGTGAAAGATAAGAAAGACGTGAAAGCAGTGAAAAACGCTGTGAAGAAAATCCCCTTCGACCAGTGGACGGAGAAACTGAAAACCACGTTCAACGCCGACTCTGTCATCCGTATCCGAGTGGAGAAAGGACTGTTCAAACCCGGCGACAGCAAACTGGTTGACCGCGAGGTGTTCAAGAAAAACGTCACTGTCGAACCGGTCAAGGACTATCCCATCGACGCTACTTACGGCAAGGTGCTCAAGGCGCCCAAAGAATACACCGATGTGAAAGGTGCCGTCGTTGCCGACTATCAGGATGCCCTTGAGAAAGAGTGGGTGGCTCAGCTGCGCAAACGTTACACTGTGACCATCAACAAACAGGTGCTCTCCACCGTCAATAAACACTAATTGTTAAGATGAGGAGCAAAAAAGAGCCTCTTTAACTCCTATAAGAAAAAGCAGATGAGAAAGATATTTTTCAGGTTGGCGATATGTCTGGCTGCCGTGGCGCTCTCCGTACAGGCGGGCAGCGGCTTGCGTGGCTCAAACCGCCAGAAAACCGCACATGACACCATACCTCAAAATAACGATAAGCACAATGTCATCGACGAGGTGGTATGGGTTGTGGGCGACGAGCCTATCCTCCGCTCCGACATCGAGGTGATGAGGATGCAGGGCGAGGCCGAGGGCATGAAATGGAGCGGAAATCCCGACTGCTCCATTCCAGAGCAATTGGCTGTGCAGAAACTGTTCCTCCATCAGGCGGCCATCGACAGTATCGAGGTCACGGAGTCTGATATCTCACAAAGTATCGAAGACCAAATCAACTATTGGATTCAGATGGTCGGTTCGAGAGAGAAACTCGAAGAATACCGCAAACAATCCATCACGCAGATGCGTCAGGAAATGCACGATGAGTTCAGAAACCGTGAACTGGTGCAGAAGATGAAGAAAAAACTGGTGGAAGATATCACCGTTTCGCCTGCTGAGGTAAGGAATTATTTCAAGGATATGCCTCAGGATAGCCTGCCTTTGATACCCATGACTGTGGAGGTGCAGATTATCACCAAGCAGCCGAAAGTATCTGACGAAGAGGTCAACCGCGTGAAAAACCAGTTGCGTGAGTTTACCGACCGTGTCAATAATGGCGAGACCACCTTTGCCACATTGGCACGACTCTATTCCGAGGATGGTTCTGCCAGCCAAGGCGGTGAATTGGGATATACCCCCCGTGCGGCTTTCGACCCGGCTTTCGCTGCTGTGGCGTTCAACCTCACTGACCCGAAAAAAGTATCCAAAATCGTGGAGTCGGAGTTCGGATATCACATCATACAACTCATCGACCGCCGTGGTGAACGCATCAATGTGCGGCACATCCTGCTCAAACCATCCATCGACCAAGAGGCCATTGATGACATGAAACACAAACTCGACACCCTGGCTAACGACATTCGTGGCGGGAAAATAACCTTCGACGACGCTGCCTTCATCAGTGACGACAAAGACACACGCTCCAACCATGGACTGATGGCCAATTCCGATGAGTCGAATATGATACGCACATCGAAGTTCCGTATGCAAGACCTGCCCACAGAGGTGGCGCGTGAGGTGGAGAAGCTGCAGCCGGGCGAGGTCTCCGAGCCTTTCACCATGATAGATAAACGCGGGAAAACCGTTTGTGCTATCATCAAACTGAAAAACCGCACCGACAGTCACCGCGCCACCATCACCGAGGATTTCCAAGACATGCGTGATGTGGTGCTGGCCGACAGGCGTGAAAAACTGTTGCTGAACTGGGTGAAAGAGAAACTCAAAAACACCTATGTGCGTATGGATGAGCGCTATCGTGACTGTGAGTTTGAATATGACGGTTGGGTGAGATGAACATCCTTGCGCTGACATATCGTCCGATTTATTGGCATAGAATCCTTTGGCTGGTTCTATGCCTCTTTGTCATTTCCCAGGCAGAGGTAAGGGCGCAGCGCAAACAGACTGACCAGAAAGTGTATCTCGATCACGCCGACCAGTTGTACTACGACCAGTTCAAACGTCCCAATGTGCAAATCGTCAAAGGCAATGTCTCTTTCCGGCATGCTGGCACACACCTGCGCTGCGACAGTGCCTATTTCAATGAGCGCGACAATACCTTCGAGGCGTTCGGACACGTGAGGATGAATCAGAGCGATACGCTCACACTTACCTCCGACTACGCTTGGTATGACGGACGACCAGAGCGCGAGATGGTTTATGCCCGTAAAAATGTCGTCGTCACCCACCGTAAGACATCGGTGCTCAAAACCGACAGTCTTAACTACGACCGTAAATTCAATTACGTCTTTTACGCAGAAGGGGGACATTTCCACGACTCGAAGAAAAATGTTGACATGGTGAGCGACTGGGGCAGGTATAACCTCGACACACGCGAGGCTGTGGCTTATTACAACGTCACGCTCAAAAGTCCCGAATACGAGATACGCACCGATACACTCTATTATGACGCAGCCAAAGAGCGGGCACAGGTCATGAGCCGCTCAACCATCTATTCCAATAAAGACGGTTACCAGATTACCTCGTCCAACGGGTATTATTACATGAAAGGCGACCGAACGGAGATGTTTGACCGTTCGACCATCGAAAACGGGCAACGGTCGATTGTGGGCGACAGCCTCTATTATGACAGTGAGACGAAAATCAGTCGCGGATATGGCGATGTGGTCTATATTGACAAGAAAAACAAAAACGAATTGCGCGCTGGTGCCTTCACCTATAATGAGTTGACTGGAGCAGGGCGGGCTACACGGCGCCCCGTGTTTGTAGATTACTCACAGAAGGATACACTTTATCTCCATGCTGACACCATGAGGGTGCAGACATTCTACATCGATACCGACTCCGTCTATCGTGAGATATATTGTTATAATAAGGTACGCGCGTACAGAAAGGACTTGCAGGCCATGTGTGATTCGCTGGTCATCTGCTCACGCGATTCGTCTCTTACCATGTTTTTCGACCCGATACTCTGGAATGGCGACCGCCAGTTGGTGGGCGATGAGATACGTGTCTTGATGAACGACTCTACTGTGCGCGAGGCTCATGCCTCAGGAAAAGCCATGTCGGTCGAACTGATGTATGACGGTAAGCATTTCAACCAGATAGCGTCGAAGTTTATGCATTCCTTCTTTGATGATAAGGGCAATCTCAGGCGAAATGTGGCGGAAGGAAACGTCATGGTCGTCTATTTCCCTTACGACGACAAGGACAGCACGCTCATCGGGCTCAACTATACCGAGACCGATACCATGCGTATGTTTATCAGTGAACGTCGGCAACTCGAGAAGATATGGATGCCCAAAGCCGAGGGCGTGCTCTATCCCATGGGGCAGATACCGCCCGGTGAGGAGCGGTTGCCCGGCTTCGCGTGGTACGATGACCTCCGGCCTATCAATAAAGACGACATCTTCGTTTGGCGCGGCAAGGAGCAGCACAAAGAAAATATTAAGTAATCCCCCATACAACCTCAAAACCTAAAATGTCAGATATCATCCAGTTATTACCCGATTCTGTTGCCAACCAGATAGCGGCGGGCGAGGTCATACAGCGCCCGGCCTCTGTCGTGAAAGAGTTGGTGGAGAACGCCGTCGATGCCGGAGCGCGACACATCAACGTCATCGTCGTCGATGCGGGACGCACATCCATACAGGTCATCGACGATGGCGAGGGTATGACTGACACCGACGCGCGACTGGCCTTTGAGCGTCATGCCACGTCGAAGATACGCAAGGCCGACGACCTCTTCACGCTTACCACCATGGGATTCCGTGGCGAGGCACTTCCTTCGATAGCGGCAGTGGCACAGGTCACCCTGCGCACGCGTCACCGCGGCGACGATATCGGCACATTGGTCAATATCTCCGGGTCGAAGTTTCGCGGACAGGAACCCGTGGCATGTCCTGAGGGTGCCAATTTCCTCGTTGAGAACCTGTTCTTCAATGTGCCGGCACGAAGAAAATTCCTAAAAAGCAATACCACCGAACTCAATAATATTCTAATCGCTTTCGAACGCATTGCACTCGTCAACCCAGAAATCGCGTTCAAACTGCACAGCAACGGTGCCGAATTGCTTAACTTGCCCCGTGCCGGACTCCGTCAGCGCATTATCGACGTATTTGGTAAAAGGTTGAACCAGGATCTGTTACCCGTAGGGGTTGAAACCTCCATGTGTCATATCTACGGTTTTACGGGTAAACCCGAATCGTCGAGGAAAAAAGGAGCACAACAGTACTTCTTTGTCAACGGGCGTTATATGCGTCATCCTTACTTCCACCGCGCCGTGCAGAATGCTTACGAGCGAGTAGTTCCTCAAGGGGAGCAGATACCGTATTTTATTTATTTCGATGTCACTCCCGGCGATATCGATGTGAATATCCATCCCACGAAGACAGAGATAAAGTTCGAAAACGAACAGGCCATTTGGCAGATATTAACCGCGGCCGTCAAAGATGTCATAGGACGGTTCAATGATGTGCCCTCCATCGATTTCGATACAGTGGGAAAACCCGACATCCCCGTCTTTGACCCCACGACCAAAGCCGCAGCTCCGAAAATTCATTACAATCCGCAATACAATCCTTTCGAGGGTGACAAACCGCGGCGTAAAGCAGCACCCGAACAATGGGAGACGCTCTTTCCCGATGTCACAGAGCCGCAACAGCATGAGCCCACGCTCTTCGCTCCTGAAGAGACAGACTGCAGCATCATCGATGAGAAAGCTCCCGTGCACTATCAGTACAAAGGACAATATATCATGACGGCCGTGAAGTCTGGACTGATGATTATCGACCAGCACCGGGCTCACATGCGTATACTCTATGAGGAATATCTCTCAAAAACCGACGCCCATGCATGGGCGGCGCAGCGGCTGCTCTTCCCGGAAATGATCTCACTCGAAGCAGCGGAGGCTGTGACGCTGCGTTCACTATTGCCCACGCTCGAGACCATGGGCTTCGATGTTTCCGACCTGGGTGGCGGTTCCTTCGCCGTTAATGCCATACCATCAGAAATGGATGGGGTAGGGGGCGAGCACTTATTGAGAGAGTTCGTACAACATGCCGTGGATGAAACTGAAGGTGGGGCGGCTGTACAACGCGAACGGCTGGCGCTCACCATGGCAAGGGCGGCGGCCATACCCTACGGACAAGTGCTGACCAATGAGGAGATGGACATGGTGATCAATCGATTGTTTACATGCCGAGACGTGAATCACACCCCTGACGGCAAAGTCATTCAATACATCCTAAAACAGCAAGAAATCGAGCAAATACTGGCCTAACGAGCGATTTTTCGCTCATTTTTCCCTTTTTGTGCATTTTTTTTGCCCAAATAATGAAAAAAAATGAAAAAAAAAGGATAAGATTTAAAAAATATTATTATCTTTGCCTCCGAATTCGTATTGAAGCTTCTTTTTATAAGAAATATTTTTTTGATTGTTTAATTAAATAAAGGTTATGAAAAAATTATTCATGGTGCTGGCTTTTGCTGGCGTATCTGTCGCCTCTATGGCACAGAGTGACGTTGTGAATAAGTACAGCGTCGCTACGAATTCCTTCTGGAGCAACTGGTTTGTCCAGGTTGGCGCCAACTGGAATTGGTTCATCGGCTCTCAGGAGCACGGTCAGAATTTCGATCAGACCGATATGTTTGACGGATTCCCCCTCTCAGGTAACCGTACCAGCGGTGGCGTTTCTGTAGCTATCGGTAAATGGTTCACCCCGGGCATCGGTGTCCGCGTGAAAGGTATGGGTCTTTGGGGCCAGCGTCTTGGTAACTATCGCGGCTCAGGTGATCAGAGAGAAAGCGTACACTACAAATTCTTCTCTATCAACCCGCAGGTGATGTTCAACCTCAGCAATATGCTGCTTGGTTACAACCCCAACCGTGTTTGGAACTTCATCCCCTTCGGTGGTGCTGACTTCACACGTAACTGGACCGACAACCGTAGCTCTATCGGTTTGAGCGCTGGTTTGCTGAACGAGTTCAACATCAGCAGAAAGTTCGCTATCAACCTCGAGCTTGGTGCAAAGTACAACGAGGCTGACAAGGACGGCGTTGATAAAGTCCTGGCTGATCCTTATCGCAAGGGTTGGAAAGCTCATGACATCACACTCTATGCTGAAATCGGCTTCACCTACAACCTCGGTCGTGCTACATGGGATGCAGTACCCGATGTGGACGCTATCAAGGCTATGTATCAGGCTCAGATCGACGCTCTCAACTCACAGCTCAACGATGCTAACGCTGAGATCGCTCGCCTGAACAACCTCATTAAGAACCACGTTTGCCCCACCAATCCGGGCATGAAGGAGTTCGTGAACACTCCCGTTTCTGTGTTCTTCAACTGCAACCGTACCGAGATCGCTTCTCAGAAGGACCTCGTGAACGTTCGCGCTCTTGCTAAGTATGCTGTTGACAACAAGACTGGCGTGCTCGTAACAGGTTATGCTGACAGCGCTACCGGTAATGCTGAGCACAACCAGTGGCTGTCTGAGCAGCGTGCTGAGACCGTCGCCGGAGAACTTGAGGATATGGGTGTTGACCGCTCAAAGATCCGCACCGTCGGACAGGGTGGTGTTGATACACTTTCTCCCATCGAGTTCAACCGTCGTGCTACTGTCCAGATCACCGAGTAATCTGTGCACTGACACAACAACAAATAATCGCCTCCCATTCGGGGGGCGATTTTTTTTGTTTTGGCTTTTGCCTCCATACACTCTTCAACTCTCAACAGAACCTGCCAATATCCATTCCTCCCATCCATTCTCATCCCTCCCGTCATTCTCCCTAAATATTTTCTTCCAGAAAATTTGGCTATCTCAGAATAATGCAGTACCTTTGCACTCGCTTTTCAAAACAAGGGCGTTTAGCTCAGTTGGTTTAGAGCATCTGCCTTACAAGCAGAGGGTCGGC
>CAMJAO010000042.1 GCA_946403615.1 uncultured Prevotellaceae bacterium | reverse complement strand
AACTTTATTCCGCCCTACAGATGATGCAGGACTGCTCAGAGATGTGGATTGACTCCGAGCCTGTTGTGAAACAATATTTCACGGAACAGAACATGGCCCAACTGTTGGCATCGCGACAGGTGGAGGTCATACGAGTGCCTGAATACAAAGAAGAACTGACGGTAACCACCTCTGTCTATGGCATGAAACCGATGTTCGGATTCCGCAACACGTTCATCTATGACGCAAAAGGTAAGCCCTGCTACAGGACCTGGAGCATGGGGGCTTTTGTGGACAAGACGACCGGCAAACTGAAACGTGTTGACGATGCTACTATCGCCTCTATGACGCTGGAACCCCAATTGGAGATGAAGTATAGCGACCGCCGCATCATCCTGCCTAAAGACGGCGGCAGAGCGCTTGACCCCATCCGTGTGCTTCGTGCCGACATCGACTACAACCGCCACCTGAACAATGCCAATTATATCCGCATGGCAATGGAATTGTTGCCTGACGACTTCGAAGTTAAAGGACTGCGCGTCGAATATCGCGTGCCAGCCAAATTGGGAGACATGCTCATGCCCACACTCTACCAGATAGATGGCGGTATTGTTGTCGCGTTGTCAATCGGCACTGAGATGAGCGCAATAGCCGAGTTTACAAAATAATAATCAATTATAAACCAGAGAATAGAAACCCATTCTATTGTTACTAATATGCAAGGAAACTTTTCGTACTACAATCCCACCAAACTGTATTTTGGTGATGAGTCTTTGAATTTCCTCAAAGACGAACTGAAGAACTACGGTCCCGTAGTGATGCTCAACTACGGCGGCGGCAGTGTGAAACGCAATGGCATCTACGACCAGGTGGTAGCCATCTTACGCGAAGCAGGAAAGACCATCGTGGAAAACCCCGGCGTGATGAGTAACCCCACTCTGGAGAAACTGCGCGAAGGTGTCAATATAGCACGCGAGCATGATATCGACCTGATTCTGGCACTGGGCGGCGGCAGCGTTTGCGACTACTCGAAGGCTGTGGCTGCATCCGTTTACTATGAGGGCGACTACTGGGACCAGTTCTGGCTCAAGCAGCAACAACCCGCCGCCGACCAACGTCTGTTGCCAGTGGCCTGCATTCTGACGATGGCGGGCACCGGCTCTGAGATGAATGCAGGAACGGTGATTACCGATGCCGAGCACACATTCAAGGTAGGTCATGTGTTCGACGACCGCTTGATGCCGAAATTCTCGATACTGAATCCGCGGTTCACGATGACGGTGCCCGAAAACCAGATGAAGGCGGGCATCTATGACATCATGAATCACATCATGGAGCAATATTTCAGCGACTTCGACGACAACACCAGCGACTACCTGGCTGAAGGACTCATGCGCAGTGTCATCACATCATCACGCGTAGCCGTAAAAAATCCGCAAGACTACGAGGCCCGCTCAAACATCATGTGGACTGCGACGTGGGCACTGAACACCCTCATCGGCCTCGGCAAGCGTGAGGACTGGATGGTACACATGATTGGTCACTCGATAGGCGCCTGGACACATGCCCCTCACGGCTACTGTCTGGCATCCGTCTCTATGGCATATTATCGCCGCGCCATGCAGCCCGGTCTGCCTAAGTTTGTGCGCTTTGCCAAGAACGTATGGAATGTCAACGGTGACGGCCTGAACGACGAGCAAATAGCCGAAGCAGGTCTCGCAGCACTGAAAGACTGGATGCTGGAGATTGGCCTGCCACTGACCATCAGCGAACTCGGTGCCACCGACGACATGATTCCCGGCATCACCCAGGGCACCATCTGCTATCCCGCAGGTTACCTCGATTTGAAACCAGAAGATATCACCGAAATATTAAAGGAGAGCATGTAAATGAAAAAAGCAATGAAAAAAGCGCAGAAGAAACAACTTCATTCTGCCGGTAGTGAGAAATTCCGCCTTTTGGGCAAAATAATTGTATTGACATTGACAGCACTGCTGACAATCAGTCTGAGTGCCTGTTCACAAGGAAACAAAACAAAGGAGGACAAGAAAATGAACAAAGTATTAGTAGCCTATTTCTCAGCCTCTGGCGTGACGGAAGGTGTAGCCAAACAGTTGGCGGAAGTGACGGGTGGCGATTTGCATAAAATTCAGCCCGAACAGCCCTATACCGACGCCGATCTTGATTGGCGCGACCAGCAGTCGCGTTCCACGATTGAGATGAAGGACAAGAGTTCACGCCCTGCCATCACCAACAAACTGACTAACATGCAAGACTACGAGGTGGTCTATGTCGGTTTCCCCATCTGGTGGTACACGGCTCCGACCATCATCAACACGTTCATGGAAGCCTACGATTTCAAGGACAAGACCGTTATCCCTTTCGCCACCTCCGGCGGCAGCGACATCACGAAAGCCTGTGAGGATTTGAAAGCAGCATACCCTGACGTGAACTGGAAGAACGGCAAATTACTGAACCGTGCCAGCAAACAGGATTTAGAAAACTGGGTAAAAGGATTATAGAATCTTGCTCTTTGAGAGAAACAAAAAAGGACAGGCTTTTGACCTGTCCTTTTTTTGTTGTCCAAGGCGGATTCGAACCACCACAAACAGAACCAAAACCTGTTGTGCTACCATTACACCATTGGACAATCAATCTTGTTGAGGGGAAGGTTGAGGGGTTTCGTATTCAACATCAACCGCATACAACCATCGTTCTTCCTCAAAAATGCGGGTGCAAAGGTAATGGTTTTTTATGCCATCACCAAATTTTTCCGCATTTTTTATTTCACGGTTACTAAATAATAATTCTTCTTGCCGCGCTGCACAAGCAGATATTTGCCGTCAATCAGGTCTTCTGCGGTCACTGGACGGTCGAAAGCCGACAACTTTTCCTTGTTGAGCGACACACCGCCTCCCTGCACCATTTTGCGCATCTCGCCACGGCTGGGGAATACAGCAACATCCTCGCGGGTGAACAATTCCACTGCCGGTGCTCCGAGTGCTTCTTTCGGCAGTTCGAAATGAGGCACGCCCTCGAAAATATCGAGCAATGTCTGCTCATCAAGTCGCTCCAACGCCTCTTTGGTCGATTTGCCAAACAAGATGCCCGACGCCTCGATGGCCATCTCCAAATCCTCTTTCGAGTGCACCATCGTGGTCACTTCCTCAGCCAAACGTTTCTGCAACACACGGCGACCCGGGTCTTGACGATGTTCTTCTACAAGTGCGTCGATGACCTCTTTCTCCAGCGATGTGAAAATCTTGATGTAACGCTCTGCGTCGTCGTCGCTCACATTGAGCCAGAACTGATAGAATTTATACGGCGATGTGCGTTTCGGGTCGAGCCAGATGTTACCTGTCTCGGTTTTGCCGAATTTCTTGCCGTCGCTTTTGGTAATAAGCGGACAAGTCAATGCGAAAGCCTCCTGGTCGTTGCCCAAGGTGCGGCGGATAAGTTCCGTACCGGTGGTCATGTTGCCCCATTGGTCATTACCGCCCAACTGCAGTTTGCAGTGCTTGTTCTGATATAGATAAAGGAAATCGTATCCTTGCAGCAACTGGTAGGTGAACTCGGTGAATGACAGTCCGTCGCGGGCAGTACCGTTCAGGCGCTGCTGCACACTCTCCTTAGCCATCATATAGTTGACGGTGATATGCTTACCCACCTCGCGGGCGAAATCGAGGAAGGTGAAATCTTTCATCCAGTCGTAGTTATTCACCATCTCAGCGGCATTCTCGCCTTGAGCCTCGAAATCGAGGAATTTCGCCACTTGGCGTTTGATGCACTCCTGGTTGTGATAGAGCGTGTTGCTGTCCAAGAGGTTGCGCTCCTGGCTTTTGCCCGAGGGGTCGCCAATCATACCTGTGGCGCCGCCTACGAGGATAATGGGTTTGTGGCCGCAGCGCTGTAAATGACGCAGCATCATGATACCGCACAAATGACCGATATGGAGCGAGTCGGCGGTGGGGTCGGTGCCCAGATAGGCTGTCACCATCTCACGTTGTAACAGTTCTTCCGTACCCGGCATGATTTGTGCCAGCATACCACGCCATTTCAATTCTTCTACAAAATTCTTTCTCATCGTATGTTGTTTTTATATTTATTTTAGGAGTGAAGACAATAACCCTCTAATGGTTGAGGGTAGAGGGTTTAGTGTTGAGGGTAGAGGGTTTAGTGTTCTTGACACATCTCTTGCCTCTTGCTTCTTGCCTCTTGCCTCTTGCTTCTTACTTCTTGCCTCTTACGGCACCGGGTCATAACCACTTCCGCCCCACGGATGGCATCTGAGCAAACGGCGAATAGCCAGATAAAGTCCCTTGAAGGGTCCATGCTTCTTGATGGCCTGCCGTGCATATTCCGAACAGGTGGGAGTGAATCGGCATGATGGCGGCGTAAAAGGCGAAATACACCGCTGATAGAAACGGATGGGCAACAGCAAGATCCATATCAGCACCTGCCGCACCGGATAAACAATCCATTTCAATGCTTTTAATATCCCCTCCATAAGATAAAACAGGTTTATTCTGCCAAAGGTTGATTCTCACTGTCTATTCTCTCCGCCAGACGCTCCAACAGACCAGTCACGCGCTGATTGACTGTAGCAGAGTCATGCAGGCGGTTGTCTATCCAGATAAACGCCAAGAGCATCTGACGGTCAGGAACAGACGACAGACGCTCTAAAAGTATATGTTTATTGTGGCGATACGCCTCGCGCAACTGTCTTTTCACCCTGTTGCGCTTCACGGCGCGCTTGAAATAACGCTTGGGCACACTGACCAAGATTTTCACTTGCGCCTCGCCATCACAAAGAGCCTGTTCTACATACACCAACCTGACAGGAAAAGCAGAGAGCGAATGGTTGTGACCGCCAAAAAGCGCATCCACCTGTTTCTTACCCGCTATCCGCTCCGCTTGGGATAATGTGAGCGAAGGCTGTGACGGCATCAGATTTATTTCTTTTTCTTTTGCAAATAAGCCTTCAGAGCACTTGTCATCGAGGGATATTCGGGTGTCGGAGCACTCAAATCCAAACGCAGGCCAGAGGCTTCAACCTCCTTGGCGGTAGCAGGTCCGAAAGCGGCGATGCGGATATCGCCCTGATCAAAATTCGGGAAATTCTTGACAAGCGACTTGATTCCTGTAGGACTGAAGAAAATCATCATGTCATAGTCGAAATTCTCCACTTCCTCGGGCGTGAAGTCATTGCTCACCGTGCGGTACATCACACACTCGGTGTGCTGCAGTTTCTTGCTGTCGAGCAACATCTTCATATCGTCATTGTGAACATCGCTCATGGGCACCAGATACTTCTCGGTCTTGTGCTTCACCATCGTGGGCACCAGATCGGCTATCTTGCCGGTTGTACCGTAAAACACTTTGCGCTTACGATACTGGACATATTTCTGGATATAGAGCGCTATAGTCTCTGTCACGCAGAAATACTTCATGTCTTCGGGGATAGTAATACGCAAATCTTTCGCCAAACTGAAGAAATGGTCAATGGCATGCCGAGAGGTAAACACCACTGCGGTATGACTCAATATACTAACCTTCTGCTGGCGGAAATCCTTCGCCGAGATGCCTTCTACTTTAATAAAAGGTCTGAACACCAACTCTATACCGAACTGCTCTGCGATATCGTAATAGGGCGACTTCGCGCTGGTGGGCTGGGGTTGTGAAACCAAGATCTTTTTTATCATCGATGTCCTAAAAATTGATTTGCAAATAATCACGAATTACAACCAAAAAACCGAACAAAACGGCCAAAGGTATCAATTCGAGCGCACAAAAGTACAAAAAAATTTGCAATAAGGCACCAAATCTTCGAAAAAAGATAAGATATGTCTTATAGAAAGACAATAATTTAACGAAAATGATGACAAAAAGTACAAAATAAAGCACTGCAGAAGGGGGTATTTCTACAAAAGGCAACGAGAATGCCATGGGTAATAGAAGGATGCCCAAAAAGGCAGCAAGCAATAGCCGTGACACGTTCCATTGTTCGATTTTTTTACCATCGAAAAACACCCAGTTCACAAAACGGTGCATCACCCCCTTCAAAAAATAATACACCGCAAACAAAACGATGAGAAGACCCAGCACCACATGGCGCGGAAATCTGAACGTCTCCACACTGCCCACCGCGGCAAAATAGAAATGGGTCAACAGCCCCAATTCGATAACCAACGCCAACCACACCAAGCGCCCGTATCGCAATTCTGACGGAAGGTCGGGAGCGACCGACACCCGGTCGGGGTTTTTGCGGAAAAAAGTCTTGCCATGACGCAAGAAAAACGCACCGGCGCGGACCTCGGTCACCAGCCACAACAGAAACAGGACAAAAAGCAAACCCAGCAGCACTCCGTCATTGCGGGTGGAATAGGGCACCGGGTCGGCCGTCACCCCTACGGGCGTAGCCGCCGACAGCAAGGGGATGCTGTCAGCGGCCACCGTATTCTCCGGCAGAAACACCGGGGAAAAGGATACACTGTCTGTCGTAGGAGGTTGAAAGGGTATCATTATCCTTTAATACCGAACGCCTGACGTATCTCGTCCACCTGATCAAGTTTCTCCCAAGTAAACAGTTCCACGTCGATGGTCTTCGTCTCATGATAGAAACTGGTGAAGGTCTTTTTCACCACTTCGTTCTTGCGGCCCATGTGTCCGTAAGCGGCTGTTTCCAGATACATCGGCTGACGGAGTTTGAATTTCTTCTCGATACCTTTGGGGGTCAGGTCGAAATGCTCGCTTATCCATTGGGCTATCTCGCCGTCGCTCATGGCTATATGTTTGCGGCCGTAAGTGTTGACATACACGCTTACAGGTTTGGCTATACCGATGGCATAACTCACCTGAACCAGCATCTCATCGCTCACGCCGGCTGCCACCATGTTCTTGGCGATATAACGTGCGGCATAGGCTGCCGAGCGGTCCACCTTGCTGCTGTCCTTGCCCGAAAAGGCACCGCCGCCGTGGGCGCCCTTGCCTCCGTAGGTGTCGACGATAATCTTTCTGCCCGTCAAACCGGTGTCGCCATGAGGACCTCCGATGACAAATTTACCCGTGGGATTGACATAATAGTTGATTTTGCCATTAAACAGGCGCAGCACACTCTCGCTGTGTATCTGCTCCTTCACACGCGGGATGAGGATGTTTATCACGTCATCTTCTATCTTGGCGAGCATGGCCTTGTCATCGTCCATAAACTCATCATGCTGAGTGGAAACCACGATGGTGTCGATGCGCTGAGGCACATTGTCATCGCTGTATTCCACGGTCACCTGACTCTTTGAGTCGGGGCGAAGATAGGTCATCACCTTGCCCTCGCGACGGATGTCGGCAAGCGTCTGCATCAACAAGTGGGCCAAATAGAGCGATACGGGCATGAAACTCTCCGTCTCGTTCGTTGCATAACCGAACATCATGCCCTGGTCGCCGGCTCCTTGTTTTTCTTCGCTCTCACGGTCCACACCGCGGTTGATGTCGCCGCTCTGCTCGTGAATGGCGGTCATAATACCGCAAGAGTTTCCGTCGAACTGGTATTCCGACTTCGTATAGCCAATCTTGTTGATGGTCTTACGGGCGATGGTCTGCAGGTCGATATAGGCTTCGGAATGTACCTCGCCCATGATGACCACCTGACCTGTCGTTACAAAACTTTCTATTGCGCAACGCGCGTGCTCATCGTAAGCCAGAAACTGGTCGAGCAATGCGTCTGATATCTGGTCGGCCACCTTGTCGGGATGTCCCTCTGAAACCGACTCTGAAGTGAATAAATACATATTTTTAAGTTTTGAAGCCTCGTTCCCTACCCCACTCCGATGAAGGGGGCGTGATTACTTATCGGGATGAGACTGAATTAATAATTGTGTTTATGATCATCTGTTATTCCTCGGGCATCATGATGACTTCCACATGGTTGCCGCCTTTGAGGATGATGTTCTTCACGAACGCGGCGACACTTTGCGGGGTCATTTTGTTGACGATATTCTTGAAGTCAGAGTGAGTGTCGATGCCATACTCCTCGAAATTGTGAATCACATTGACCCAGTAACCGTTCAGACGGGCGTTGTCGTCGGCTTGTTTCAGCATCAGTTCCTTCACTTTGCCCAGCATGTCGGCATCCACGGTCGTAGACAGTTTTGCCACCTCGTCGCGCATGATAGTCAGCGCCTCTTCTGCCATCTCAGGCTTCACGGGGCACACGCCTACCAGTGCGTTGAAGGGAACGTCACCGCCCAGCATTACCGAACCACCGGCTCCGGCTGAGTAGGCTGCGCCGGCATCCTCGCGGATTTTCTTCAGGTAAATCATCTCAAGCACCTGACCGGCAGCGTCGCACAACACACTGTTTTCCTGAGTGTAAGGCACCGTGGTGTCATACCACAGCATACGCACATTGGCTTTCGGAGTCTCCATCTTGCGGAGGAAACGGTTGGTGATGTTGCCTTTATGATAGGTGGTGACAGGACGCCATTGTTCGCGCTTGCCGTTGTCGGGCAGCGAAGCCACATACTGCTCAATCATCGGACGGAGGGTCTCTTCCTCGAAGTTGCCCACGAAGATGAAGGTGAAGTCGCCGGCATTGGCGGTGCGCTCCTTCATGATTTGCAGGATACGGTCATAGTTGAGTTTCTTCAGGTCCTCAACCTTCAGCGAACTGAAGCGCGGGTTGCGGTCATAGAGTGTGGTACGGATGGAGTCGGAGAAAGCGACATCGGGCGAGAGGTCGCGGTTCTTCAACTGTGTCTCCAGCACGTTCACCAACATATTGTAGTTCTTCTCGTCTTTTGTCACGGAAGTGAACTTCAGATAATTGAGTTGCATCATAGTCTCGAGGTCCTTAGGCACACAACTGCCCGACATCGACTCGTAGAAGTCACTCAGCGAGAAACTGACGGAAGCCTGTTTGCCGGCCAATGCCTTGTCGAGTTCGGTGCTGGAGAAGGATCCCAGTCCGCTCATGTTGACCACGGTGCCAATCAGGGCACAGTTGGTGATATCAGCATCGGGGGTGAGCGATGATCCGCCCTTTGAGTAGGCATACATTTGTATCTCGTCGTCTTTGAAATCGGTCTTTTTCAGGAAGACGGTGGCACCATTTGAGAGTGTCAGTTTCTTATAACCCAACTTGGTGTTCTCCGTCTCGCTGACAATACGTCCCTTGGCGGGCAGGGTGGCTATGAGCGGCTCTTCCTTCACATTGTCCACCCACGGTGTTAGTTCCTCACCGCGCACCTTGGCTACAGCCTGATGCAGGGCCTCGCGAGTGGGATAGACAGCTCCTTCTTTCTCATTGTTGAAATTGAGTATCACCAGGTTGGTGTCACTGTGATGCACCAGTTGGGGCAGCACCTGATTGATGGCTTCCACGGGCACTTGAGGCGTCACCATGTCCATGAGTTGTTTCTCTGTCTCGAGCGAGGGTATCGGCTCATTGGCGAGGAAATGGTCACGATACTCATTGCCGAAGAGGGCGTTGTCGCGTTTGTTGCGGTTGGTGTAGGCTTTGTCCAAACGGCTCAGGTACTCAGCACGGGCACGGGCATATTCCGTGGCGGTGAAACCGTGACGCAGGGCACGCTCCACCTCGCGATAGGCAGCGGAGATGGCGTCGGCTGTCTTACCGTCTTTGGGCATGATTGACAACTCAAAAGCATCTTCGGTCTTCGAGAAAAGGTAGTTGCCGTCGCCTGCACTGGCCTGCAGATAAGGGCAGTCGGCCTCCTGACCCACTTCGTTCAGACGGTCGTTGAGCATACGAGTGACCATGCTCTTGGCATAGCGGCCCACGAGATACATCAGGTCACCCTTCACGCTGTCGGGCTCTGCCTCATGCTTCCACATCACCTCTACAAGGTTCACCTGCTGCTCCTTGTCTTTGTCTATCACCACAATGGGCTCATAGTTGTCGGGCACAGGCTCAGCCACCACCTGGGCTGCATTGGGAGCCAGGGTGATGCCGCTGAACAACTCCTTGATTTTGGCCTCGGTGCGGTCCACGTCGATGTCGCCCACCACAATGATAGCCTGATTGTCGGGACGGTACCATTTCTGATAATATTTGCGCAGCACCTCAGGGGCGAAGTTGTCGATAATCTCCATCTTACCGATAGGCATGCGCAAACCGTATTTCGAACCCGGATAGAGGGCTTCGAGGTTACGCTCCAGCATACGTTGTGTGGGCGAGGTGCGCAGACGCCATTCCTCGTGTATCACACCGCGCTCCTTCTGTATCTCCTCCTCTTCGAGCAACAGGCCGTTTGACCAGTCTTTCAAGATGAGCAGACAGGAATCGAGGGCTGTGACACGGGCCGAGGGCACATTGCAGACGCGATAAACCGTCTGGTCGATGCTGGTGTAAGCGTTCAAATCACCACCGAACTCCACACCAAGCGAACGGCAGAACTCGATCAGTTCATTGCCTTTGAAATGCTCTGAACCATTGAAGGCCATGTGCTCCAAGAAGTGAGCCAGACCGCGCTGGTCGTCATTCTCCTGAATACTACACACACGATGGGAGATGTAGAAATTCACACGATGCTCGGGATATCCGTTCTGACGCACATAATACGTCAGTCCGTTGTCCAACTTACCCGTTCTCACCGCCTCGTCCTGAGGGATGGGAAAAGACTGCGCCTGAGCTGTTGCAGCCAGCGCCAGCAGCGCCATCAAAACAAGATTTCTAACTTTCATTGTTATTATATTTGATATATGTTTGATTTTAGGCGACAAAATTACGCAAAAATCCCGAATTACGCACGAACACAAGAACATAATTTTAGACAAAAGGACACAAGAACATGATTTTAGGCTTAAGAACTTAAGGACAGATTTTTAGACATAAGAATTGTCTTCTTCCTGTGTCGGCTTCTCCGCAGGCGACGGTTTTGCCGTCGCAAAACATGTCATGAAACTACGCACTCCCCTCGGGGTTGCCCTCCCCCGGCAAACGGGGGAGCCGGAAAGGGGCTTCTGGACTCTAACCTATCCTCCATTCCTCGGGTGGTGCTCCAAGATGGCTTTGCGCAGCGAGGTCATGTCTATGTGGGTGTAAATCTCGGTGGTACCGATGTTCTCATGGCCCAACAATGCCTGTATGACACGTAGGTCTGCACCGCCCTCGAGCAGTGCCGTGGCAAAGGAATGACGGAAGGTATGGGGCGAGATGGTCTTCTGTATGCCGGCTGCCTCGGCCAGATTCTTTACGATGATGAGTATCATCGTGCGAGTGAGGTGGGCACCACGGCGGTTCAAAAACACATAATCTTCTTCACCGGGTTTGATCTTCATCTGTTTGCGGACATTGAACCACAAATACAATTCTTTCACGGCTTTATCCGAAATAGGAACCAACCGCTCTTTGCTCCCCTT